>JBJOJU010000282.1:0-2615 GCA_046046485.1 Chloroflexota bacterium
CCAGACCGCCGCAGACATACCCGAGTTGGGCCGCTGCTCCTACGACATCGACCACCGTCGCTCGACGAATATGGCCCTCGCGTACCACACCACCTTTGCCCACTAGGTCGACCCCCGCCTCGAACTGCGGCTTGATGAGCGCGATGACCCAGCCAGCGGGTGCGAGCAACGGTTTGACTGCGGGCAGCACGAGTTTGAGCGATATGAACGCCACGTCGATGACCGCTGCCCGCGGCGGCAACGTCGCGTGTGCAACCACCGGCAACTCGGTAAGAAAGCGGATGTTGGTACGCTCGAGCACGATGACACGGTCATCGCTCCGGATTTTGTAGTCGAGGATGCCGTACCCGACATCGATGGCGTAGACCGCCGCTGCGCCGCGCTGCAGCAGTACATCGGTGAACCCGCCCGTCGAGGCGCCGACGTCCATACAGGTCAGCCCGGTCACGTCGATGGCGAAGGCATCGAGTGCGTGGGCCAGTTTGTACCCTCCTCGGCTGACGTAGGGCATCCCGGCTGCGACCTCGACGGTCGCGTCGAGCAGGACGTTTTCACCCGGCTTGCGGCAGACCTCGCCCTTGACCCTGACGACACCGGTCACAATCAGCGCCTGTGCTTTGGCACGGGTCTCGGCGAGCCCACGCGCGACGAGGAGCAGGTCGAGGCGCATCCGCGGTGGTTTACTCACGATCCGATGACTCCGTCGGCGCGAAATGCGGCGATCTGCGCATCGTCGAAACCCAATTCGCGCAGCAATTCGTCGTTGTGTTCGCCCAGCAACGGGGGGTGCCGGCGGATGGTGCCCGGGGTTTTCGAAAAGCGATACGGCGGCCCGACGACTTTCACCGCACCTGCCGTGGGATGCTGGATGGTCTGGATGAGATCGAGGGCTGCGACCTGTGGGTCTTCGAAAGCAGCGGCGAGATCACGCACGGCACCGATGGGGATGCCCACCGGGGCGAGGATTGCTTCGATTTGGGCCACTGTGAGCTGGGCGAACACCGGAGCCAACAGGTCGTTGAGCGCCGGGCGGTTTTCGCTGCGCTGGCGGTTGGTGCGGAAGCGTTCATCGGTCTTGAGGTCGGCGAGCCCGAGTGCATCGCAGAAACGGCGCCAGAGGTCGTCGCTCCCCACCGCGAGATTGAACCACGCGTCGGCGGCTTGATAGACGCCGTAGGGCGAAATCGTTGGGTGATGGTTGCCGCTGGTCTTGGGGGCAGTCCCCGTGGCGAAGTAGCGGGCAGCCTGATACGTCATGATCGCGAGTTGCCCCGAGAGCAACGAGGTGTCGATGTACTGCCCCTCGCCGGTGTTCTGGCGGTGGAAGGCGGCGACCATCACGGCGTAGGCGGCGTGCATCCCGGCGACGAGGTCGGCAATCGCAATACCCACCCGCATCGGGGCACCATCGGGCTCGCCCGTGACGCTCATCAATCCGCCCAGTCCCTGTGCAATTTGATCGTAGGCGGCACGGTTGCGGTCGGGACCGACCTGACCGAATCCGGAGATCGAGCAGTAGATGATATCGGGGCGGAGCGTCGCACACTCTGCATAGCCGAATCCCATGCGTTCGAGGGTCCCGGGGACGAAATTCTCGATGAGGATATCGGCGTTCGACACCAACCGGCTGAGGATCAACGCTGCATCGGGGTGCCGCATGTTGATGGTCAGACTGCGTTTGTTGCGATTGACACTGAGGTAATAACTGCTCTCGCCCCCTTCGAAGGGCGGCCCCCAGGCGCGGGAGTTATCGCCGATTTCGGGTTGCTCGATTTTGATAATGTCGGCGCCCATGTCACCCAGCATCTGGGTGCAATACGGGCCAGTCAGTGCCCGCGAAAAATCGAGCACCCGCATCCCCGCCAATGGCATGGTCATGCAAACTCCTTGGGCGCGTGTGACGTGACACGCGCCAACCCTGATTTATCCCGTGTTCTTGAGACCGGCTGCGATACCGCTGATGGTCAAGAGTATGGCGTCTTCGAGTGCTGCGTGGTCATTCCCGTCAGGCGCTGCGCGGAGTCGCTTGAGGAGCTCGACCTGGATATACGAAATCGGATCGACATACGGGTTGCGCAGTGCAATCGAGCGCTGCAGGATGGGCGATCGCGCGAGCAGTTCGTCGCTCTGGCTGATGAGGCAGACCGCGCTGACACTCCGACTATACTCGGCTTCGATGGTCACCATCATGCGCTCGGCGAGCGGTTGATTCTCGACCAATTCGGCATATCGATACGCGATGTACATGTCGGCTTTGCCCAGAATCATCTGGGCGTTGTCGATCATTGTGCGGAAAAATGCCCATTCGCGGTACATCTGTTGGAGCATTTCGCGCGCGGCGTCGGCGCCGTGGTCGTAGGTATTGACGAAGTATTCGACCGCTGTGCCCAGGCCGTACCAGCCGGGGAGCGTGAAACGCGACTGCATCCAACTGAACACCCACGGAATCGCCCGTAGGTCTTCGATGCGTTGGCTGTTGCGCCGTGCAGCGGGTCGACTGCCGATTTTCAGGCGGCTAATTTCGGCGATGGGCGTCACCTCGCGGAAGAACTCGACGAATTCGGGGGTTTCGTAGACCAGCTCGCGATAGCTCCGCAGCGAGCGCGTCGCAAATG
>JBJOJU010000285.1:0-5474 GCA_046046485.1 Chloroflexota bacterium
TGCCGTGTTGGTCGGTGTACTCGTCGCGGTGTCCGACGGCGTGCCTGATGGCGTGATCGTCGCAGTGTCCGTCGGGGTAGCCGTCTCGGTCAACGTGCTGGTCACTGTGTCCGTCGGGGTAGACGTCACTGTCGCGGTCGCCGTGCTGGTTGCAGTGTTGGTCGCGGTATCCGTGGGCGTATTCGTCGCGGTATCCGTGGGCGTATTCGTCGCGGTATCGGTCGGCGTATTCGTCGCGGTATCGGTCGGCGTACTGGTCGCGGTATCGGTCGGTGTGCTGGTCGCAGTGTCCGTCGGCATGTTGGTCGGCGTGTTCGACGGCGTGTAGGTATCGGTCGGTGTGCTGGTTGCGGTGTCCGACGGGGTGCTCGTTGCGGTGTCCGACGGGGTGCTCGTTGCGGTATCGGTCGGCGTACTGGTCGTGGTAACGCTCGGCGTACTGGTCGCGGTATCGGTCGGCGTCCTGGTCGCAGTGTCCGTCGGCGTGCTGGTCGCGGTGTCCGTCGGCGTGCTGGTCGCGGTGTCCGACGGCGTGCCCGATGGCGTGATCGTCGAAGTGTCCGTCGGGGTAGCCGTCGCGGTGTCCGTTGGTGTGCTCGTCGCCGTCTCGGTCAACGTGCTGGTCACAGTGTCCGTCGGGGTAGCCGTCGCTGTCGCGGTCGCCGTGCTGGTTGCAGTGTTGGTCGCGGTGTCCGTGGGCGTATTCGTCGCCGTGTCTGACGGCGTGCGCGTCGCAGTATCCGTCGGCGTGCGCGTCGCCGTGTCTGTCGGTGTGCTGGTCGCCGTGTCTGTCGGTGTGCTGGTCGCGGTGTCCGTCGGGGTGCTCGTCGGCGTACTGGTCGTGGTAACGCTCGGCGTACTGGTCGCGGTGTCCGTCGGCGTGCTCGTTGCGGTGTCCGTCGGCGTGCTCGTTGCGGTGTCCGTCGAAGTGCTCGTCGCGGTGTCCGTCGAAGTGCTCGTTGCGGTGTCCGTCGAGGTGCTGGTCGCTGTGTCTGTCGGGGTAGCCGTCGCGGTGTCCGACGGCGTAACTGTCGCCTTGTCCGACAGCGTGCTGGTCGCGGTTTCGGTGAGATTCGCGGCACCGACGAGTCGCCGCTGCGCGCGGGAAGCCGTGGCCGTCGGTTGATTGCGCTGCGCGGTCACACTCGATCGCCAGGTACGGCTCGGCGCAAGACTCCGCGTCGCACTGCTGCGCATCGGGGTCCGGGGAGTGCTCGTCACGCTTTGACGCACACGCGCAACCAGCAGGGTCACCGTCGTCGTCGCGCGCGCCTGGGTGGGAATCGCCACGACCGTCACCACAGGTGATGCGATCGCCCGCACAGCCGTCGTCCGCGGCATCGTCGTCGACGGGTTCGGGGTTACCACCACGACCGTTGCAGACACCTCCGTCACACGCGCAGTCACCGTCGCCGTCAGACGCGCAGTGGCAGTCTCAGACATCGTCGCCGTCTGCACACCGATCGTCTGGGTCGGGCTCCCCAGACAGTCCCCGGGGACGTTCGTTCCCGCACCGATCGTCCCCGTCACCGTCGGCACCGCAGCGACGTCGACACACGCCGTCGCTGTCGAGCTCCGTGTCGGGGTCCGCGTCGTCGTCACCCGTTGGCGGCTCCGCGTCGGCACCGCTTTCGCAGCAGCCAGACGCACAGTCCCAGCTCGTCCCTGTGCCGCAGCACGCGCAGGACCAGCCAGGAGCACCACGACACATAAGATGTGAATCACCACGCGTATTTTTCGCGACATGCGGCTGCACAATCCCCCACGTTTCAGTATAAATCGTGGGAATCGTCGTCACCGCTGTCACACTAACGAAAGTGTTACTATTGAGTGAAAATCTTTCGTTTTGTCATTTTTCTATACATATATAAATAATTGTTAAAATATATATATCTACACTAAAATATACCGTTTTTTTCGTCGTTTAATTATAAAACCAAATTTTCCACCATTCGCTACTCTGCGGCAGCCAACTCCTCCAACAGTTCCTTCAACACCCGTTCGGTCACCAACGTTTCACCCAGCACTGGTGCGATCGACACCCCTTCGAGTGCCAGATAATCACGGATGTGCTCCTGATGCCGTTCGATCAGTTCCGCCGTCAGTACCTCTGCGAGTCGTATCACCATCGTTTCCTCCGTTTGCCTCTCGTCTGTCTATTTTACCCCTGCTATACTCGTCACATGACAGCATCGACCCACCGCATCTACCTCTGCCACGGCCCATTCTGCCACGGCGAAACGCTCCGCGCCACCCTCGAAGCCGCCCTGCGCTGCCACTCTCTCACCGACACCGTCGAACTCCGCCCGAGTGGTTGCCAGAGTCGTTGCGACGATGGCCCCAATCTCACCATCTGGCCCGGGCCGTTCCGCTATTGCCACCTCACCGCGGCACACATCGAGACCATCGTCGCGCTGCATCTCGGCCAACACACCGTCGTCGAGTCCCTCCTCCACCCCACATCGCTGCGAGCGTTCCCGCCAGCCGAATGAGGCGTATGGTACAATTGTCATTGATACTCATTGAATGAACATGCGAGTACCCATGGCAGCTTCCTTCACCGAATCACAGATCCGCGCGGCCCTCAGCACCGTCCAAGAGCCCGAGCTCGGCGGCGACCTCATTTCGCGCAAAATGATCAAAGATATCGTCATCAACGGCGATCGCGTGTCGTTCGCCGTCGAACTCACCACGCCCGCCTGCCCCCTCAAAGACGAAATCCGCACTGCCTGTCTCGACGCCGTCCACACCATTGCCGGCGTCGCTCGTGACCACATCGACATCACCTTCACCGCCCAGGTCCGCACCCACGGCGGCCTGCTCGACAAAGCCGCCATCCCCGGGGTCAGCCACGTCATCGCTGTGTCGGCCGGCAAAGGCGGCGTGGGCAAATCGACCGTCGCCGTCAACCTCGCCGCTGCCCTCGCCGCCGAAGGCGCATCCGTCGGCCTGCTCGACGCCGATATCTATGGGCCGTCGTTGCCGTTGATGCTGGGGGTCACCGGCCAACCCGATGCGACGACTGGTCCCGACGGGCAACCGCGCATGCACCCGCTCGTCGCGCACGGCATCAAAGTCATGTCGGTGGGCTTTTTGGTCGACGACAGCCAGCCGGTCATCTGGCGCGGTCCGATGGTCTCGCAACTCCTGCGCCAGTTCCTCTACCAAGTCGACTGGGCACCGCTCGACTACCTCATCATCGACATGCCTCCGGGCACCGGCGACGTCGCCCTGACGCTGGCCCAATCCCTCCAGAACGTCGGTCTCACCGGTGCCGTCACCGTCACCACCCCCCAACAGGTCGCGGCCATCGACGTCATCAAGAGCATGGAGATGTTCCGCAAGGTCAACGTGCCATTGTTGGGCATTATCGAAAACATGGCCTACTTCGTCGCCCCCGACACCGGTGCGCGCTACGACATCTTCGGCAGCGGGGCCGCTGCCGGTCTCGCCGACCGCCTCGGGGTCCCGTTGCTCGGGCAGATCCCGTTGGGCATGAGTATCCGTGCCGGTGGCGACAACGGCCGCCCGGCGGTCCTCGGCGACGCAGCCGATGGGTACGCAACCGTGTTCAAAGGCATCGCCCGCCAGCTCGCAGCCCGCGTCAGCGTCTTGGAGCATGTCTAGACACGCAACGGTCCCGGTTTTCACCCGACGAGGCGCGCATGCAGTACGACGAATCCCGTGGTCAACCCATCACGTTTATCGACCCGCTGACGGTCAGTCGTCCCCGCTACGACGACAGCGTCCCCGCCCATGATGCCCATGGGCGGCGGATCGATTACCTGCGCATCTCGCTGACCGATCGCTGCAACCTCCGTTGTGTCTACTGCATGCCCGAAGTGGGGATGCAGTTCATGCCCAAAGACGAACTCCTCACCAACGCCGAACTCCTGCGCGTCGTCCACGCCGCGGCCCGCGTCGGCTTCCGCAAAATCCGTCTCACCGGCGGCGAACCCACCCTGCGCCGCGATCTCGTGCCCCTCGTGGCGGCGATCCACGCCGTCCCCGGGATCGAACACATCGCGATGACCACCAACGCGGTCAAACTCGCACCCATCGCCCAGCAACTCAAGGCTGCCGGGCTCGACCGCGTCAACATCAGCATCGATTCGCTCGACCCCGAACGCTTCGCACTCCTCACCCGCGGCGCACGCCTCGCCGATGTCTGGGCCGGTATCACCGCTGCCGAAGCCGCTGGGCTCACCCCCATCAAACTCAACATGGTCGTCGTCCGCGGGCTCAACGACCACGACGTCATCGACGTCGCCGCGCTGACCCTCAGCCACGACTGGGATATCCGGTTCATCGAGGTCATGCCCCTCACCGGTGTCGCCGACGTCGCCAACGACGGCGTCGTGCCCAGCGCCGAACTCATCGACCGCATCGCGTCCGAATTCGGTCCCATCGCAGACCTCGGCATGCACGCCGCCGACCCAGCGCACCGCTACCAGATCAACGGCGCCCGCGGCTCCCTCGGGTTCATCTCGTCCGTCTCCGAGCCGTTCTGCAGCACCTGCAACCGCATGCGCCTCACTGCCGACGGTCGCCTCCACCTCTGCCTGCTGCGCGACGACGAGGTCGACCTGCGCGGCGCACTCCGGGCTGGCTGCAGCGACGACGAACTCCAGCAGATCCTTCGCTATGCCGTCGACCGCAAACCCTGGGGGCATGGCCTCCCCGACGGCGTCTTGCCCACTCTGCGCGGCATGAGCAGCCTGGGAGGGTGAAAGGTGAAGGGTTAAAAGTTAAAGGTCAAGGGTGCGGCAGAGCTATTGTTTCTGTGCGGCAGGCTGTGCGAGCTCCAACCATCTCTGCTCTTCCGTTCTCTACACACTTCTTCCCTTCCGCGCCGCTGCGCACTCCTTCCCCTCCGTGTGAAACTCGCCTCCCTTCCTCGCATCCGTACTGATGGTCGCATGCGACCGTGACTACGCACTCCCCCCTCCGTGCAAAACTCGCCTCCCTTCCTCGCATCCATACTGACGGTCGCATGCGACCGTGACTACGCACTCCTTCCCCTCCGTGTGAAACTCGCCTCCCTTCCTCGCATCCGTACTGACGGTCGCATGCGACCATGACTACGCACTCCTTCCCCTCCGCGCCGCTGCGCGAACCGCCCCCTCAGTGCCTCCGTGTGAGCACCGTCTCCACCTTATGCTATATTGCACACCATCTTCCCCTCTGTGCGGAGCTCCCATGCCCAATATCCGCTACGCCACCGACCTCATCACCTTCTACAACCCCACCTATTGGGGCGGTACCGCCATCGGCCAAGACCTCGAAGTCGTCCTCAAAGACAACGGCTGGACCCCCGAACGCTTCTGGGAACGCATCCTCTCCGACTGCCAAACTGCCGGCCTCGACGGCGTCGAAATCACCTTCCCCCCCGGCAATTGGCACAGCGCCCTCGCCGCCTACGGCAGCACCACCGGCTTCTCCCAAGCTCTGCGCCACCACCAGCTCGAACTGTG
>JBJOJU010000366.1:0-4641 GCA_046046485.1 Chloroflexota bacterium
CCACACCACTCGCACGAGCACTGCTGACGATCAGGTAATCGACGGCATCCAGCTGCGCCAAAAAACCATTCTCGCCGTCAGTGCCGATGTACTTATTGGGGCGATCCGGGGCAAACACCGCCAGTTGCTCGATCGCGTAGCGACTGGGGCGCTCTGTCGCCGTAAACGTCAGGGGCAGCACGTCGTCCCAGATTTCGACGCCCAGGGTCGCCCCCGTGGGCACCGCGGCATAGATCCACTGGCTGGCACTGATGCGCGGGTGGGGCAGGCGGTACATCCCGCTCCACGCCAGCGCCCACACCGCCGTGCTCCCCAGCACCACGCCCGCTGCCGCCACCCGCCAACCGCGGGGCAGTCGTACGAGCGCCCAACCCGCCACAATCGCCATCCCCGCCGCGAGCGGCAGGTAATAGCGCATCGTCATGCCGAACACGCCGCCTTGCCAGGCAAAATACCCGCCCAACCAGACCCACAGCGGCCACAGCCGCTGCACCCGCCAGCGCAGCTGCACCAGCCAGCCTACCAGCGCGACACCGACCAGCGGCCCCACCCCCCACCAGGCCAGTTGCTGCAACGGGTAGAGGTAGGGCACCTGCCACGACCATTGGTAGCTGGGGGGCGTGTCGACCAACCCTTGTACCAACCGCCCGGCCAACAATACGTCGTGCAGCCAGCGCGCGTCGAACCACCCATCGTGCCAGATAGTCGGGTCGCACAGCCACCACACCACTGCACTCCACACCCCAGCACAGACTGCCGGCAACCAGACCCGCCGCGACGGCAACAGCTGCCAGGCCACCCACGCCAGGGGTACCACGAACCACAGGCTCAACAGCGTCACCCGCACCGCTGCCGCAGCGCCGATCAGGCTTCCCAACGCCATCCACCCACCCCAGCCCAACCGGCGCAGTCGCAGCAGCAGCGCCAGCGCTCCCACGATCAGCGGGCTGGCATAGGCATCGACCGTCGCAAAATGACTCAGCTGGATCGGCAGCGGCAGCAGCGCATAGAGCAGACTCGCCAACGCCGCCCACTCACGCCGCAGCAGCGCCCGCGCTGCGAGATAGACCAGCACGACGGTGAGCATCTCGGCCAGCCACGCCCCGCTGCGCCCGATATCGCGGATCTGCACGGGCGTCGCCGCCGAACCATGCAGCGCCGTACTCGCCACGCGCATCAGCGTTGTGGGCAGCGTCCCATACACAAAAATCCGTGACCACTCCTGATCACGGGGGTTCAGCGACCGGCAGGGAGGTGCGTTTTTCGCAGCAGCATCAGGGGAAAACACTCCGGGGTCAACAGCATCAGACAAACCCGGGGGTATGCCGCAGCCCCCGTCGAAGTACACACTGATGCGCTCTGGCACCGCCGCATACCAGACCGTGTAGACGATGAACCGCTCGTCGGGGTGCAGCATGGCCACCCCGTCCCAGTCGTACAACGCCTGGCCACGGGCCATGCCGCCCCCCGCCAGGGCCAGTGCCAGGAGCAGCAGCCAGCCGCAGCGGTGCCAGCCGCGCGAAAACAGGTCCCGTCTGGGCTCGTTCTGCCCCATTCCGATGCCCTTCGTGCCGGCTGCGCGCCGGCGGCTATTCCCAGCCGAGTGGAATCCCGTATAATCTGCAGCAGAGGATTCACTCGGCACCGAGGTCACATGCACACCCCACGCGCCATCACGATCGACGGTCCCGCCGGCTCCGGCAAAAGCACCTTGGGTGCTGCACTGGCCAGTGCCCTGGGGTACGTCTACTTCGACACCGGGGTGATGTACCGCGCCTTGACGCTGGCCGTCATCGACGCCCACATCGACCCGACCGACAGCGCAGCCGTCACCTCCTGCGCCGAATCGTGCGCCATCGGGGTCCACCCACCCACCGTCGCCGACGGTCGGCAATACACCATCACCCTGGGCGACCGCGACGTCACCTGGGCCATCCGCGATCAGCAGGTCGAAAAACTCGTGTCGACCGTCGCCGGGCACCCACCGGTGCGCGTCATCATGCGCGCCCAACAGCGTGCCATCGGGCTGCGCGGCGATGTCGTCATGGTGGGCCGTGACATCGGCTCCATTGTACTCCCCGAGGCCCCGCTCAAAATCTACCTCGACGTCTCGATCGCCGAGCGCGCCCGCCGGCGTGTCGCCGAGCTCGCGGCCCGCGGCGAATCCATCGATGTCGCCGCTCTGACTGCCGCCATCGCCCAACGCGATGCCCGCGATGCCCACGTCATGCAGCCGGCCCCCGATGCCGTGCACATCGACGGCGCCGCCCAGACCCCCGAACAAACCCTGGCCTACGTCCTTTCCCTCGTGCCGGCTGCCCTGCGCAGCAGCTAACCAGAGGTCTGATATGCAGCGATTGTTTCTCTTGTGTGCTGCACTCGTCTGTGCGTTCTCCATCGTCCCCACCGCACCGACCCACGCCGCCACCAGCGGCCGGCGCATCACCATCGACGCCCGTGTCGGCTACGCCAACACCTACTTCGCCGAGAGTTGGACGCCCGTCACCTTGACCATCGCCGGAGGCGACGCACCCCAGCCCGTCCGGGTCGAATGGGTGGTCACCGCCGATGCCCAACCGACCATCACCTGGCAACGCGATCTCGTCGTCGACCCCGCACAGCCGACCGTCGTCGACACCGTGATGGTGCTGCCGTCGTATGCCCGCAGCATCATCGTCCGCGTCCGCGCCGACGGCGACATCGTCGCCAGCACCCAGATCGATGCCCAGGTCGCCGCCGGCGTCGTCAATCTGGTGGTCGCCGACCAGACCACCCTCGCAGCCGCGTTCACAAACACCATCAAAGAGGACGGCAGCGGCGGTGTCGTGCGCGTCATCCCCGCCGCGGCGCTCCCCAGCACGGTCACAGCGCTGCAAGGCGTCAACACCATCCTCATCGCCGACACCAGCCAACTCACCCCCGCCCAGCTGGCCGCCCTGCGCGTCTGGGTGGGTGTAGGCGGGCGCCTCGCATTCAGCGGCGTCGCCCCCGCACCCTTCGCCGACATCGCCCCGTTTTCGCTGACCAGCGCCAGCAACAGTACCACGCTGACCCCCGCCCTCCCCCGTGCCGTCACAATCCCCGCCGTTGCCCCGCACCCCGACGCCGTCAGCATGCACAGCGACACCCCACTGCTCTACCGCCGCGATGTGGGCCGGGGCCAGGTCATCCAGAGTGCGCTGGCAGTGGGCGACACCGACGCCTGGAGCGGGCAGTATTGGTATTGGCAGCCCGTCCTCGCCGGCACCGTCAACCCGTATGCGGCCACGATGCCGCTGCCCGCGACCAATGCCGTCTTCGACCCGCTCGTCATGAGCCTGACGGTGCCGGCGGTGCAACAACCCGCGCCGTGGTTCCTCTTTCTCATCGCCGTGGGCTACATCATCCTCGTCGGTCCCGTGACGTTTTTCGTCCTCAAACGCCGCAATCAGCTCGACGCCGCCTGGCTGACCATCCCCGTGATCGCAGCCGTCGTCGCCGTCGTGCTGGTAGGCACCGTCTACGTCTCGCGGGGGACCAGCCCGCGGCTCTACGGCCTCCAGGTCATCCAACTCGACGCCCACGCCGCCACGGCCTACACCACCACGACCGTCGGCGTCTACGCACCGTTCCGCACCACCTTCGCCGTCAGCGCACCCGCCAGCAACACCCTCCAGCAGCTGGCGTTCGCGACACCCGGCGGGGTCGGGAGCGTCTCGGCGGTCGACGGCACCTTGACCGTTCCTGCCCCGATCGGGTCGATGCGCTTCGTGACAACCAGCAGCGTCGCGCCAGCCCCACTGACCGTCAGCCACACGCTGACCCGCAGCCCCGATCTGCTCCACGGCTCTCTCCGCCTCACCGGGGTACCCCTGCGTGACGCCTACCTGCAGATCGGCAGCTTCGCGCAGGCATTGGGCGACCTCGAGGCAGGTACCGATGTGCGCGTCGACATCACCCAAAACACCCCGATGTTCCCCTGTGGCGTCCCCGATACCCAGGGCGACATGGTCAGTGTCCAGCGTGTCTACGAGCACATCACCGGTCCCTGTGGCGCAGTCAACGCTCAACTCGACGGGCGCGCGACCCTCTACGGCTGGATCAGCCAGCCGACCGAGTGGCCCACCGTCGCCGGCGTCCCCTACACCGACCAGCGCCAATTCGTGGCGATCACCCTCAACGTCCCGTGACCTCCGCGCACATCGACCGCACCCTGCGCCAGCACCCCGCGTTGCCCGCACACGGTCCCATCGTGGTCGCAGTCTCGGGCGGACCCGATTCGCTGGTGTTGTTGCATGCGCTGCACCGTGGGTCGCACGCAGCGCAGCTGCGGGTGTTCCATCTCGACCACGGGCTACGGGGGTCCGAATCTGCAGCCGATGCAGCGTTCGTCGCTGCGACGGCCACTGCGTGGGGAATCCCCGTGCACTGCGAGCACGCCGACATCCGCACCGAAGCCCCCGAGCACCCCAACCTGAGCGAAGCAGCCCGGGTCGTGCGCTATCGCCGGCTCGCCGCCTATGCCCACACCAGCGGCGCCGCCGCCGTCCTCGTCGCCCATACCCGCGACGACCAAGCCGAAACGCTCCTGATGCGCCTGTTGCGCGGCAGCGGCCTCCGCGGACTGTCTGCCATGGCCGTCGCAACGCCCTGGCAGCTCTG
>JBJOJU010000403.1:0-2697 GCA_046046485.1 Chloroflexota bacterium
CGCACGCCGTGGTCGCCGAACCGCACCCGGTCCGTGGCGAATTGACCGTCTACACCAGCACCCAAGGGCAGTTCGGCGTGCGCGACGAGCTGGCCCGCTTATTGTCGTTGCCCAAGTCGAAGGTCCGCGTCGTCCCAATGGTCGTCGGCGGTGCCTTCGGTGCCAAGTACGGCATCCTGGACCCGTTGGTGGCGGCACTCGCATGGGCGATCCGTCGCCCCGTCAAAATGGTGTTGACCCGCTCCGAAGATTTTCTGACGACGACGCCGACCCCGGCGACCGTCATCGACCTGACCATCGCCGCCCAGAACGACGGGACGTTGACAGCGATCGACGCCGTCGCAACCCTCGATAACGGCGTCTTCCCCTTCGGGATCGGCGGCATCTTGGGCATTTTGTTGGGCGGCTACTACAAGTGCGACAACGTGCGCATCGAATGCCGCGAAGTCCTCACCCACAAGCCCCAGGGTGGCGCCTACCGTGCCCCGGGTGCGCCGTCGGCGACCTTCGCCATCGAATCGAGCATCGACGAACTCGCGATTGCCCTCAAGCGCGACCCGTTGGCGCTGCGCCAGCAGATCTGCGTCGATTCGGGCGACAAAATGGGTAACGGCGACGCCTGGCCCAACATCGGTCTCAAGCAGTGTCTCGCCGTCATCGAGCAGCACCCCATGTGGAAAAACCGCACCACCGAGCCCAACACGGGCTGGGGGTTGGCGGTCGGCGGCTGGCCGTGTGGGATGTCGCCGGCGGCGTCGGTCTGCCGGGTCGACAGCGACGGCGCCATCCGCATCCACGTCGGGTCGGTCGATATATCGGGGGTCAACAGCTCGCTGGTCTTGGTGGCCGCCGAGATCCTCGATGTGCCTGCCGACCGCATCCAGTTGATCCAGGGCGATACACTGACCGGCCAGCGCGCCGGCCCCAGCGGCGGCAGCCAGACGACCTATAGCGTCTCGGGTGCAGTCGCGGCTGCAGCCACCGCGGTGCGTAAGAAACTCCTCGAAACTGCCGCCGATCACTTTGAAGCTAGCCCAGCCGACCTCGAATTGGTCAACGGCGTGGTCAGCGTCAAGGGCTTCCCCGACAAGGCGATGGAAATCGGTGCGATCGCTGATCTCGCCGAAAACAAAGCCGGTGGCAACGGCCCGATCGTGGCCGAAGGGACATCAGCGGTATCAGAAAACGCCCCTGGCTTCGTGGCCCACCTCGCCAAAGTCCACGTCGACCCCGACACCGGCCACGTCACGCCGTTGCGCTATCTGGCGGTCCAAGACGTCGGTTTCGCCCTCAACCCGACCCTGGTCGAAGGCCAGATCCACGGCGGCGTCGCCCAGGGCCTCGGCTGGGCCCTCCACGAGGCGATGATCTACGACGAGTACGGGCAGCTGTTGACCGCCAGCTTCATGGACTACGACCTGCCAGGCTTCGAGACGCTCTGCGACATCGACGTCGTCTTGGTCGAGAACAAGTCGCCACACGGTCCGTTCGGTGCCCGCGGGATCGGCGAACCACCCATCACCGCCGGCGCAGCCGCGGTCGCCAACGCGGTGCGCAACGCCGTCGGGGCACGGGTGACAGACCTGCCACTCCGCGACGAAACCGTCTGGCGCGCGCTCCACACCAACTAACCCTCCTGTTGTGCAGCGCTGCTCTCCGCAGCGCTGCTTTTTTGAGGAATGACCGATGTCAGAGAACACATCTCGCCAGCGATGGTACGACGTGCTCTGGCATGTCGCGGAGCTCGTGGTCATCGTGTGGGGCTGGTACGGGTTTATCGGTGCCCGTTGGCTGGGTGGTGCCCTGCCGATGGGCCAAGAATACCCGCGCAACATGCATTCGCTCTTCTTTTGGGAGAACGTCCAGGTCTGCGGCAGCTGTGCCTATTGGGCCGATGTCATGGGCGGCTACCCGGTTTTCGCGGACCCGTTCGGTTCGTTTTTTCATCCCCTGGCCATGTTCCTCACGCTGGGCTATGGCGCTGTCAAAGGGAGCGCACTCACCGTCGCTGCTTCGTTTCTGCTCATCGCACTCGCCGCGTGGTGGCTCGGGCTGCTACTGCGGCTGCACCCCATTGCGCGCCTCTGGTATGTCGGCATCGCCATGCTCGGTGGGCACATGGGCGCACGACTCGAGCTCGGTTCGGTGGGGATGCCGCTGGCGACCGCTGCCGCCTGGTTGGCATTCGTCGCTCTCTACGCATTCGTGCGCACGCCGAGCCGCTGGTCAGCCACGGCGTCCGGTGCAGCCCTGGGCATGCTCTGGATCTCCGGTCAAGGCTACTTCCAACTCGGAATCGCACTCGTCATCCCCCTCTTTGGCGTCTACACCTGGTATTACGGCTGGTGGGAAGACAACCGGGGTGCCAAGCTCCTGCTGACGATCTGGTGTGGGCTGCTCAGCATCGCCATCGCGGCACCGCTCATTGTCAATCTGGTGGCGTACAACGGGATATTTTCCAAGGATTACGACCTCGAGTTTTCGTTTGCCCAACCCATCGAACGTGCCCTCCTGAACATGGTGGTGGGTACCTTCGATGTGGCGAAAACCACGGCATTGAACCCGTTCGCCTTTGCATGGGCCTACAGCACCTACATCGGCTTGATGAGTCTGCTGCTGGCAGTCGTCACGCCGTTCGTCGTCAAAGACCAGTTCCACCGTCGATTTGTCTGGCTGCTGGGTGCCTGTGCACTACTC
>JBJOJU010000166.1:0-5907 GCA_046046485.1 Chloroflexota bacterium
TTGGGTTCGGGCATATCCGACGGGATGTAGACCAGGGCCTGTTGCTCGTAGTCGAACGGCGATTCGAGCTGCACCGTCTGCCCCGTGTCGTTGCCCAAGCGCCCCATCACATACGAGAAGCTCCCATTCACCGACATCGTCGCCGACGTCAGCACCACCGTCGCTTTCGCATCAAAGAGTCGCTCGCGCAGCAGGGTCGCGACTTCGAGCGGGTTGATGGCGAGTCTGAGGACCTCGCGCTGGCGGTCATAGACCATCCAGGTGATATTGTTGGGTTCGTCGCCCCGCAGCAAATGACCCGTGTGGACCACGAATTCGACCCCGAAGCGCTGCACCCGTTTGGTCGAAGTGACCAACACTTCATAATCCGCCACATTGGCTGTCGACAGGCTGTCGACGATGCCCGTCAACTCTATCAGACGGGCATTGATGGTGTCGTAGCACCCTTCGAGCAGCTCCCACACCGGTGGGACTGCCTGCCAGGCATGGCTGCGGCGGGTGGCGTCGACGATCCGCAGCCGTGCATCATACTGCGTTTCTTCGGATTCGCGCACCAACACACGGTACAGCGCGTCGTAGAGCTCTTTGGTGTGCGTCCGTGCGCGCTCAATCGCCGGCGCAATGGCTTTGCAGAGCGCCGAAATGCGGTCCATCACCTCTTCGCCCGCCGAACTGCCGCGCAGATACGAGGGCAACCGCGAGAGCAAACCTTCGGCTTGATTGGGGCCGCCCTCGTGCATCAGCGCGTTGTAGAAATCGTCGACATCCGTCGCCGAGCATGCCCAGCCGAACTGATCGGTGGCCACTTCTTCGAGGTTGTGTGCTTCGTCGATGACCACGTGGTCATACGTGGGCAGCACCGGCATCTCGCTCACCATGTCGGCCAGCAATAGTGCATGATTGACCACGACGATGTGCGCTGCTTCTGCCTGCTTACGGGCGTGGAAAAACCAGCAGTCTTGGAAGTATTGGCACCCCGGGCCGTTGCACAGGTCAAACGACGCGTGCACCCGATCCCACAGGTATTGCTCCTTGTCGAACAACGAAATCTCGTTGCGGTCACCGGCCCGGGTCTGCGTCGCCCAAGTCGTCAACTTGAGCAAAGCACGGGTTTCGTCCTCCGGCGCACCGACGATTTTCTGCATATCGGCTAATCGCCGGATGCACAGATAATTCGAGCGACCCTTGAGCAACGCATATTGGAGCGGCACATCGGGGATCTGCTCGTTCCCCGCTGCGCGGTCGGCATCGAAGGTACGGGTCAATGCCGGGATATCTTTAAAAAAAAGCTGATCTTGCAGGTTGATGGTGTGGGTCGACACCACCACGCGCTGCCCGCGTTCGAGTGCATGCAGCGCCGCCGGCACCAGGTACGCCATCCCCTTGCCTGTCCCCGTACCCGCTTCCACCACGATATGCTGTGATGCGTTCAGCCCGCCGGCTACTGCCTGGGCCATCGTGACCTGCGGTTCACGCTGTTCGTACCCGGGAAATAATCGCCCGAGCACCCCGTCGGTGGCGAAAAACCGATTGATGGTCGCTGCCTGGATAGGCGTGCTTGAATCGGTCGGCTGCAGTATCTCGTAGTCGTCCAACGACTTGCGCGGGCGGACGCTGCTCGCCTTGCCGAAACTGGTCTTGGCGATGTCACTCAGCGCCTGCTGAAAAATCGGTTTGAGCGACCACGATGGCATGCCGCGGGTGATGTCCAGCACGGTCTCGACCAACTGCATGTCGCGCGCGACGAGGAGTTCGTAGAGCTTGACAAACAACCGATGCGACATGCGCGCGTCGTACATTGCCCGGTGCGCGTCGCCCAGTTCGGTCAGCGGTACATCCAAGCGACGCACCAGCTCACCCAGCCGGAACGACCCTGCCATCGGCGTGACGAGTGTCGCGAGCTCGTGGGTGTCGATCGCCGGCTGTTTGAAGCGCAACCCCGCACTCGCCAGCATGCGGATATCGAAGTCGACCGAATGCCCGACCACGGGGTCATCGCCGACGAATGTTTTGAGCTCTGATTTTATGTCAACAAACGACGGCGCGTCTGCCACCATCGCCTGCGTGATCCCCGTCAACCGCGAGATCTTGAACGGAATCTCGACGCTGGGACGGATCAACGTCGTATATGAGTCGATCTCACGCCCACCGCTGAAGCGCACCGCAGCGACTTCGATGACCTCGTCGTCGGTGTGGCTCAAGCCCGTCGCCTCGACGTCGATCGCAACCATTGTTTGTTCGTACATGTGCACTCCCCACCACTATCCGTTCATTATACCGTCTGTGGCTCGCTTGTGACCTCCGCCGAGCGGTTTGACAGCTCGTGAAAGAGCGGGTATCATGACGGCTATGAAAATGCACGTCTCGACTACCACTACCGCCACTACCACTCACACCATGCGCGGTGTGAGCAATCGTATTCGGTGAGGTGGCAGCAGCCGGTGACACAGACGTTACCCCCTCCCAGACTGGGAGGGGGTTTTTGGTGTAAGGGGAAGTAATGTTACTACAGGACTACCGGGCGTTTCTACCGATCACTGACAAAACGCCGATGCTCTCCCTGAGCGAAGGGCACACGCCGCTGCTCGACGTCCCGCGGCTCGCCAAGGCCATCGGGGTGGCGAAACTCTACCTGAAGCTCGAAAGCATGAACCCGACGGGTTCGTTCAAAGACCGCGGCATGGTCATGGCGGTCGCCAAAGCCGTCGAAGCCGGCTCCAAGACGGTCATCTGTGCCTCGACCGGCAACACCTCGGCGGCCGCTGCCGCCTATGCGGCCCGCGCCGGCATCGACGCGGTGGTCGTCGTGCCCTCCGGCAAGATTGCGCTGGGGAAGCTCGCCCAAGCGCTGATGTACGGGGCGCGCTTGCTGGTCATCGACGGCAATTTCGACGACGCGCTGCGCATCGTCCGCGAAATCTCGGATCGGCATCCGCTGACCCTCGTCAATTCGGTCAACCCGTACCGTATCGACGGGCAGGCGACCGCAGCCTACGAAATCTGCGACGTCCTCGGCCGCGCACCCGACGGGCTCTGTCTGCCGGTGGGCAACGCGGGCAACATCACGGCGTATTGGGAGGGCTTCAAGCGCTACAAAGCAGCCGGCAAAATCAGCGAAATGCCCCGCATGCTGGGTTTCGAGGCCGAAGGTTCGGCTGCGATTGTCCGCGGCGAACCCATCGCCTACCCTGAGACCATCGCCACTGCTATCCGCATCGGTAACCCGGCGAGCTGGCAGCAGGCAGTCGCCGCCCGGGACGAGTCCGAAGGGGTCATCGGGTCGGTCACCGACACCGAGATTCTGGCAGCCTGGCGCGAAATCGCCCGCCTCGAAGGGGTGTTCATCGAGCCCGCGTCAGCAGCCGGTGTGGCCGGTCTGCGCAACCTCGTCGAATCAGGAGCGGTGGATCGGAGCGGGACCTACGTCGCCGTACTGACGGGCCACGGGCTCAAAGACCCCAACACCGCAGTCGACCAGTTCGCAGCACCGCAAGCCATTCCCGCCGACATGGCCACGATAACCGCCTGGCTGGGCCTCTAGCCACAGCAGATACGACAGAAAAGGGTTTTCCATGGCAGTCTTAGCTATGAAGTTCGGTGGGACGTCAGTCGGGAGCACCGCGGCCATTAACCAACTCAGAGACATCGTCGCCCGACAACGCAGCGAATGGAGCAACATCGTCGTGGTGGTATCGGCGATGAGCGGAGTCACCGACGTCCTCATCAATAACGCCCACATCGCCGCTAGTGGTGACCTCGCCGCTGCCAAAGCAGCAGCAGAGACCCTCCGCCAGCGCCACCGCACTACGTTGACCGAGTTGGCAGGTGCCAGTGCCGATACGGCGGCAGTCGAACAGGCCATTATGGCGCTCCTCGACGAGTTCGAACTGTTGGCACAGTCGGTACGCGTGCTGGGCGAGGCTTCACCGCGCGCCCTCGACGCAATCGCCAGCCTGGGCGAGCGCATGAGCGTCCATGTCGTTTCTGCGGCATTGCGTGCCCACGGCGTGCCCTCGGTCGCGGTCAATGCCGCCGAGCTCGTCGTCACCAGCCCCGAATTCGGCAACGGCGCTCCTCTCTACCCACAGACCCGCGACAACATCCGCTCTCGTATACTGCCGTTGTTTGCCCAGGGCATCGTCCCGGTGGTGACCGGCTTCATCGGGGCTACCGAAAAGGGCGCCGTCACCACCTTAGGGCGTGGTGGCAGCGACTACAGCGGCGCGATATTCGGCGAAGCACTCGACGCAGCCATGGTCGACATCTATACCGACGTCGACGGCGTTATGACAACTGACCCACGCCTCGTGGCGACGGCTCAGGTACTCGATCGGCTCTCGTATGCCGAAATGAGCGAACTCGCCTACTTCGGTGCCAAAGTCTTGCACCCCAAGACCATCCGCCCGTGTATCGAACGCGGGATCCCTATCCGCATCCGCAATACGTTCAATCCGAGCCACACCGGCACACTGGTGACCAACCAAGCCGACGGCACTCTGCACGCGATCCGGGCCGTCACGGTCATCCGCAATATGAACCTAATGACGGTCGAAGGGCGCGGGATGATCGGCGTCCAGGGCGTCGCAGCGCGGACATTCAGCGCAGTCGCCCAGGCAGGCGCCAACGTGCTGATGATTTCGCAGGCATCGTCCGAGCAGAGCATCTGTTTCGTCATCCCCAACAGCTCGAGTGGCGATGCCATCAGGGCGCTGGAAGACACCCTGCGCCACGAGATCGAACGGGGCGACATCGACGGCATCAAATCCC
The DNA here is from genome assembly GCA_046046485.1 of Chloroflexota bacterium. Classification (GTDB taxonomy): domain Bacteria; phylum Chloroflexota; class Chloroflexia; order Chloroflexales; family Roseiflexaceae; genus UBA965. The sequence goes on from JBJOJU010000166.1 coordinate 4,768, forward strand.
GAGACAAGGTCGTGATCGTGACGGCGGTCGGAGTGGGGATCCACGAGCGCCCCGGTGTGGCTGCCCGGGTGTTTGCCGCACTGGCCGAGGCCGGCGTCAACATCCTGGTCATCGCCCAGGGCTCGTCGGAGTGCTCGATCAGTATGGTCGTCGCCGCGAACGACGGCGACACCGCGGTGCGGGCCTTGCACGAGTTGGCACTGCGGTGATCGTCACAGTGCGGCGCATCCGTCCCTCCGATGGCACTGCAATCCGTGCGTTGCGGATGCAGAGCCTCGCGACGGACGCGCCGGCTTTCAGTGTCACGCCCGATATTCTGACGGCGCTGTCGGCCAGCGAGTGGGACGCGTTCTGCACCCGCAACGCGGTCGAACCACTCCAGGCAGTCTATGTCGCCACCATTGCTGAAGCGATCGTCGGCATGGCAGGGTTGCTCACCGATCGCTCGGCACACCTCCGCCACACCGCGACCGTCTGGGGAATCTATGTCGCCCCGCCACAGCGTACGGCTGGGATTGCATCCCTGCTGGTGCGGGCACTCATCGCCCACGGCGGTGACGCGGGCTTCCATCAACTCAAGCTGACGGTCACGGCGTATGCGACGGCAGCACGTGGGCTCTACGAACGGTGCGGGTTCAGCGCGTACGCGCACGAGCCGGATTTCCTCTGCGTCGATGGCATCATGTATGATGCAACACATATGCGATACGTCTATCCACGAAAGTAGTGACATGAAAAAAATCCCAGTCGCGATTCTCGGCGCAACCGGCGCCGTCGGCCAGCGCATGATCCAGCTGCTCCAAAATCACCCCACGTTCGAAATCGCCGCGCTCACCGGCTCCGACCGCACTATCGGTCGACCGTACGGCGAGCTGGTGCGCTGGGTGCTCGACGGCAACCCGCCTGCGAACGTCGCCGACATGATCGTCCAGCCCAGTGACCGGGTCGCCGACGTCGCCATCGCACTATCGGCACTCCCCACCGACGCTGCACGTGACTACGAGCCGTTGTGGGCAGCACAAACCGCGGTCTGCTCCAATGCATCGGCCTATCGCATGACCACCGATGTCCCCCTGCTCATCCCCGAAGTCAACCCCGAGCACCTCAATCTCATCGACGACCAGCGCAGAGCCCGCGGCT
>JBJOJU010000172.1:0-7746 GCA_046046485.1 Chloroflexota bacterium
AACGCCGTGAAGACTGCCGGCGGAACATAGCGCAGCCAGAGTGCCAACCACGGCGGTGGGTCGTTGCGCAGAATCAACAGCGGGATTGCCCGCGCCGCGTAGGTAACCGCCATCATCCCCAGATAGGTCAACCAGATGTTCATGCGGCACCGCCGGGGAGGGTATCGAGGAAGGAGACGAAGCGTGCCAGCCCGTCGGCGAAATCTTCCTTCCCGAAGCCCACACGGAAGTAGTTGCCCGTGTGCCCGTAGACCGTCGCTGGCAAAATCAGCACGCCATGGTCGCGATTGAGCCGCGCAGCTGCGTCGTCGATGGCCACTCCACCCAACAGCTCGGGAAACGCGACGCTGCCGGCCCGCGGAGCCACCCAGCGCAGCTGGTGCGGTCGGGCACGCACGACGTCGTGGAAGCGCTGCAGGTTGGCCAAGACCAGTGCCCGGCTGCGCGCCATCATCCGGTCGCTGGCCCGCAGGGCGATGAGCGCGAGGATCTCAGAAGGCGCCGAATTGCAGATGGTCGTGTAGTCTTTGTAGGCCATGATGCGCGCCCGCAGTGCCGCATCACGCACGACCAGCCAGCCGATGCGCAACCCTGCCAAGCCATACGCCTTCGACATCACCCCCAGACTGAGGCCGCGGGTGGTCAGCTCACAGGCAGCCGGCAGACGGTCTTGGGGGTTGTACTCCAGCAATCGATAGACTTCGTCGGCGAACAAGTATGCCCCCGCCTCGTCGGCGATGGCACAGACCGCACGCCATTCGTCGTGGGTCAACATCGCGCCGGTCGGATTGTGGGGCACGTTCAGCAGAATCAACTTCGTATTGGGTTGTACCGCGCGCCGCAGCGCGTCGATGTCGATTTTCCACTCGGTTTCGGGGCGCAACTCGAGCAACGTCGCCTCGGCGCCGGTCGACCGGCCGACCTCGTAGAGCGACTGATAACCGGGCCAGGTGGTGATGAAGTGGTCACCCGGGCCCAGCAACACGTTGGCCGCGATATAGACCGCTTCCTCTGCCCCGGCAAACGTGATGACGTCGTCAGCATCGATGCCTTTGTAGAGCCCTGCAATGGTCTCGCGCAGGGCCGGCAACCCTGCTGTTTCGGTGTAGCCCAGGGTCAGCGACTCCCAGCGCCGGCGGGCGTCGTCGTCGGCCAGCGCGAGCAGGTCATGCATCGCCATGCCCTGGATATCGGAGCTGCACAAGATATATGGGGTCGAAAACTCGTGGGCTGCGAAATAGCGCTCGAGCCGAAAATCCGGAATCCGCATCAGACCACCTCCTCGGGCACGTATGCCGGTGTCACCACCGAAAACCACGCACCGAACGCACTCCCGACGACACCGGCCAGCAGCACGTACCAGCTCCCGGGCAACCAAATCGCCGCTGCGACCGCGATCCCCGCCGACAGCAGGGCAACCGAGCGATTGACGCGGTCGCGGATCATGGGCATCAGAAATGCGATGAACGTCAGCGGGAAAATCAAGTCGAGCCCGAGACCCGCGGGGTCGGGAATCAACGCACCCAACAACGTTCCCACCACCGTACTCGCCGCCCAGACCAGGTAGAGACTCAGATTCGAACCGAGCTGGAACCAGGCATCGCCACCGTTTTTTTCGAATTCCTGCACCCCGACTGCATAGGTCTCGTCGGTCAGTTGGAACGCCACCAGCGCCCGCAACCAACCGGGCGATTGGCGGATATACGACGCCGTCGACGCCGCCAGCAACAGATGCCGGGCGTTGATAATCGCCGTCGCCGCGATGATGCTGACCGCATTTGCCCCGGCACCGAACAGGCCGACGGCGGTGAACTGCGACGCACCGGCGAACACGATCAGCGACATGCCCAGTGTCTCGAGCGGGCTCAACCCGGCCGCCAGTGCGCTGACGGCGTAGACCATGCCGAACGGTGCCACCCCAGGCCAGACGATAATCGTCGCCAGAAAACCGCTGCGGATTGCAGCCCAGCGTGTGCGTGCGTCCTGCGCCATCAGCACTTCCTTTTTTCTTGAGAAAATGTGTTTCTCTGTGTCACGACGCGCTGATCAACGCCACGGGAATGTGGAACGACCCATCGGCTTCGATGCCCAGCGCTGCTGCGACTGCCGCCGGCGCAGCTGCCAACATGCGCTGGAGTTGCTGCACCTCGGGCGCCGGCGTGGCCATCCGCGTCACCCAGCTGGTGAACTCGAGCCGTACCGACCACGTCTGCTGGTGCACCGCCGTGAAACCGGCCGCTGCACACAGCGCGATCCACTGTGCCACGGTGTGGTCGCGCACATGCGACGCGTCGCGCAGCAACTCGACCGCGTTCAAAAACGAATCGGCCATCGCCAACGGCGGCGCGACCACATCGACCAACAAAAAGCGCCCGCCGGGTACGACGACGCGGCGGATTTCGTGCAGCGCCGCCGACGGATCAGCGAAATGATGCGCCGCGTAGCGCGACACCGCCACATCGAACGACCCGTCGGCAAAGGGCAACGCTGCCACATCGGCCTCGCGCACCGTGACATTGGTGTAGCCCTTGGCAGTGACTTGCGCCTGGGTCTGGGCGAGCATCGCAGTCGTCAAATCGACCGCCGTGATATGCCCCGCGGTCGGCGCCAACCCCACCGTCACATGCCCGGCACCGCAGCCCACATCGATGACACGCTCGCGGCCACTCAGGGCAGCGGCAGCCAACAACCCCTGCAGATCGGCGCCGCTGGCATGCACCGCACTGGTCGTGTAGTTGGCCGCGACGGCTCCGAATTGCTGCTGGATCGCCTGGTTGATACTCGTGTCGCTCATCAGTTCAGCCCGACGATGATGCGCTTGTTGGTCGCACCTTTGCTGCGGGTCTTGAGCAGCGTCACCGTACCCACTTCGCTCGTGCGGGCGACATGGGTGCCACCGTCGGCTTGCAGGTCGAGACCGACGATATTGACGGTGCGGATTTCGCTGATGCCCTCGGGCAACAAATTAATCTTGGTGCGGATGAGATCGGGGATCGCAAACGCTTCTGCCCGCGGGAGAATCTTGACTTCCAACGGTCGATCGGCGGCGACTTCGACATTGACGGCGTCCACGATTTTCTGGGCGAGTTCTGGGCCGAAATCACTGATTTCGAAGTCCAACCGCCCCTCGTCGAGATCCATGTTCCCGCCGGTCACCAGTGCACCATAGTCGCGGAACACCACGCCGCACAGCAGGTGCATCGCCGTGTGCGTGCGCATCAACCGATAGCGGCGCTCCCAGTCGATGGCGACCGTGACCTGCGTGCCGATGTCCGGCCGGGTTTCGCCGCCCAGCAGGTGGACCACGCCGTCGGCGGTCTTTTTCACCTCGACCAGCGGGTAGGACGTACCGGCGACGCTGACCGTACCTGTGTCGTGTGGCTGGCCACCGCTGGTGCAGTAGGCGACGGTCTGATCGAGGACGACGCCGTTGCCCTCGCCGCTGTGGCCGATCACGGTCGCAGTGCAGGTGCGCAGGTAGGCGTCGGTGTGATAGAGCAATGTGGTCATGGTGTCCCTCGTGTGGTGGTGTTGCATTATTATAGTGAAAAGGTCTCGCCGCGTCCGTTGATCGCCGCAGGGACTGCGTCCCGCACGCGTATTCCTCAAGGCGCAGCAGGTGAAAACCCCAGCCGCGCGGACCACAGGAATCCCGCTGATTCCACGACAATCGTCCCAGACCCTCCGCCCTCGTCTTGCACCTGAAACGGGAAGCCGATGCACGTCGCACCGAAACAACTCCTCACCTACCCCTACATCCTGCTGATCCCCGGGCTGCTGTGGATGCCCGTCGCCCTGCGCTGGTCGCCCACCCCGATGCTCTCGGGGTTGCTCCTCATCACCGCAGCAGCGGTGATATTTGGTCTGCTGCGTGGCCTGCGCTGGCTCGTTTTGCTGGCGGCCATGGGCTATAGTGCGGTCCTGGGGCTCGCCGAAATCTTCCCCGAAGCTCCCAACGCCTTCCCAGAGACCGTCGCCTGGCTCTGTCTAGCCATCGCGGTGTCGGCGAGCACTACGGGACAGCCCACCCTGCCCAGCTGGCACCGCGTGGTCGCCGCGCTCCGTACCCAGTGGGCATGGTATCTGGGAGTCGGCAGCGTCACGGTATTGGCGTACGCGGTGCGCGCGTGGCAGCTGAGCAGCATCCCACTGCCCATCAGCGACGAGTCGAGTGCCGGGTTGTTCAGCCGCACGATCTGGTACGGGCAGTTCACCAATCCATTCGTGTCGGGGTGGTTCGAGTTTCCGTCGCTGTGGTTTTTCTTGCAGGCGCCGTTCGTCGGGCTGTACGGGACGACGTTTTTCGCCATCCGCGTCTTCCCCATGCTGCTGGGCACCCTGTGCATCCCGTTGTTGATCTGGGCGGTGCGCCCGGTGCTCACCCGCCCGGCTGCGCTGTCAGCCGGGGTGGCGCTGGCACTGCTGGGCATGCACGTCCATTTTTCACGCTACGGTCTCAACAACATCGCCGACAGTCTGAGCAGCATCGTGCTCCTGGGCTTTGTATTGCGGTATATGACGCGTGCCACCGCTGCTCATACCACCGCCATCGGGCTCACATTGGGCACTGCGATCTACGGCTACGCGAGCGCACGCATCTACCCGGTGATTTTTTTCCTCGTGATCGTCGGGCTGATCATCCGCACCCCACGGGCATGGAAGCTGCATCTGACCAATCTAGCCGTCGCCGCAGCCGTCGCGCTCACCGTCGCCGGGCCGTTGGTGCTGCACTATCTGCAGATGCCCGACCAATTCTGGGCCACGGTGCAACGCAACTCGACGCTCCAGCGCGGCGACGATGGGTGGACTGGTTTTGAACGCAACGCCATCGACAACGGCATCTCGGTCCCCGAGCTCGCGGTGCGCGACGTCGCCTATACCCTACAGGCGCTCGTGTGGGGGCCGGTCGAAGGCTGGTACGCGACGCCACGGGCCATCTTGCCGCCCATCGGGGCAGCACTGGCGTGCCTCGGGCTCTGTTGGGCAATCTGGCGCCGCCAGGGCCGCGTCGTCGTGGTGACCATCGCCTGGCTGAGTGTCTTTTGTGTGCTCTCGACCATCAATTGGCCGGTGGCTGCAGGCCAGCGCTTGGTGGGGCTATTGGGGATCTTGGCACTGCTCGTCGGTGCCGGCACTCAGGCATTGATGGCAGTGGTGCCGGCTCGGGTCGACCGGCGTGTCGTCTCTGCCCTGGCGGCGGTGTTGACGATCGCGGGTGGGTACCAGAGCCTCGATCACTACTTCACCGTGTTCGTCGTGCGCGAAGCGGGAGCCGGCGATCCACAGCTGCATCGCGCCGGTATCGCAGCGGTCATCGCCGATCGCCTGCCCGCGCGCACCTGGGTCGACGTCTACACCAGCGATTCGTTCAACTACGACACGACCCCGGTGCTGCGCTATGCGATGCAGCGCCTCGATGCCAGCATGGTGACCGAAGCTGCGCCTGACCGGGCATCGCCGCCGGTGATCTTTGCCCCTGCCGAATCGATTGATCGGGTGGTGAAAGACGACCACTATGCCGTCTACGACGTCCTCGACCGCCAAGGCAACCCCCTGCTGTACATCGCCGTGCGTGACGACGCACCGTGGGCCGACGCCATCGTCAAAACCACCCTCGCCGAGTACCCCTGACCGCCTAGACTTCGGCCGTTTCGACGAAAATCAGCCACGCGGCTACCCCGGCACCGATATACGCGATGCAGCCGAACACCACCAGCGGCGCAAAGCCGTAGACCGGCTGCACGAACCCGCTCAACAGCGCCGCTGACCCCCAGCCGGCCGACCACATGATGGTGATCATGCTCATCGCCACGCCGCGTTGTTTGGGCTTCACAAAGCGCATGATCTGCAGATCGCTCAAGGTGACCGCCATGCCGAGGGCGAACGCGCGCCACAGATAGCCCACGATCGACAGCGCCGACCACGGCGCCAGTATCAACAACAACCCCGGCCCGGCCAATGCCCGCAGCGTGGCGACCCAGAAGCGCAGCCGTTTTTTCGCCAGCAGATGCCCCGACAAGAGCGCGCCGCCACCGATCGCCAATTCGGCGAACGAAATCACCAGACCGACGGTGTGATCGGGCAGACCGAATTGATTGCGCAGCAGCAAGCTCTGGAACGGGATAATCGCCCCGCCGCCCAACCCCATCAGCAGATTGGGCAACCCATACACCAAGAAATCGCGACGTTTCTGGGGGACACCTGCGTTCGCGGCGGCATCGTGGTGCGGTTCTTCGTGGTGTTCGGCGACCCGCACAAACAGAATCGGAATCACCGACAGGTAAAACAACCCCGTCCCGATCAACATCGCCGTGCGATACGCCGCCAACGACTGCGCGTCCACCTGCAACAACGGCGCGATGATGCTGGGCAGCCACCCCGCGATGATGCCGCCGACCAGGCCGATGCTGATCGACGCTTCGTTGAGCCCAAAAACGAACCCGCGTTGCGCTTCGTCGTGCGTCGTCGCCGCCAACAACGGCATGATCGAGGTCATCGCCACCGCCGCTGCACAGCCGTTGAAAAACTGTGTCGCGATAATCCAAAACTCCGACGGCGCATAGAGTTGCCAGACCAACGTGGTGGCAAACACCAGCATGGCGAAACCCAGCGAGCGCCGCGAGCCGTAGCGGTCGACCAACAGCCCCGCCGGGACACCGACGATCAAGCCTGCCAGGCGCATCGTAGTTGCCAAAATCCCCGCCAGCTGGGTGCCGTAGCCACGGCTCACCAAAAAGAAATTAAACAATACGTCGAAAAAACTCATCCCCAGCCCGAATAACACTGCATGGAGCAGCACAAACCACGCCGCACGGGGGACGTTTTTCAACGATTGCATAGCACCATAATCACTTTCACTGCCGCACACGGCGGCGATTCGACCAGAGGGGGACGTGCTATTATAAGCGAGAAAATCAGTCTATCGAGGTCTGCATGACAGCGCGCCAAATCGGTCTTCTCGTCCTCCTCGGTGCCATCTGGGGCGCTGCGTTCATGTTCATCAAAATCATCTTGACCGACGTCGCCCCGGCGACCCTCGTCGCGGTACGCATCGCCATCACCGGCGTGGTCCTCTACACGGTCATGCGCGTGACCGGGGTGACCCTGCCCCGCGATCGCCAGGCGTGGAAGGATTTCTACATCGTCGGCATGGTGGGGTTGGTCGTCCCCTTTCTCCTCATCGGCTGGGGGCAACGACTCATCCCCAGTAGTACGACGTCGATTCTGGGCGCCACCACCCCGCTGTTCACGGCGATCGTCAATCTGGTATTGCGCCACGACGAAAAAATCAACCCCGAACGCCTCATCGGCCTGCTCATCGGGTTCGCCGGTGTGGTCGTGGCAATCGGGTTCGACGGCGCCGCCCACGGCAACATCTGGGGTGAGTTGTGCGTCCTCGGCGCCGCCGTCTGCTACGCCATCTCCGCGCTCTTCGCTCGCCAGGCTTTCACCGGCATGAACCCGATCGTGCCCTCGACCGGCCAGATGCTCGCCAGTACGACCGTCCTGGTACCCATCGCACTGCTGTGGGACGGGATCCCCACCACGATGCCCTCGACCACCTCGATCGTCTCGATGCTGGTCTTGGCGGTGGTCTGTACCGCCGTCGCCTACATCATTTACTACCGCATCATCGCCGACGTCGGTGCCACCAAGACCTCGATGGTGTCGTATCTAATCGCGCCTTTCGGCGTGTTCTACGGCGCCGTCGGCCTGCAAGAGCCGATTGCCCCCAACGCCATAGGC
>JBJOJU010000018.1:0-2840 GCA_046046485.1 Chloroflexota bacterium
TCGACGCCGGTGTAGGCGTCCTGCAAGCGGGTCGATTCCTCTTCGGCGCGCTTGACGAGGCGCTGCGTCCGCGGCGTGATATAGACCTGGTTGCCGTAGATATTCTGGCCGTAGACTTTGGGGGACTTTTCGAGTTCGTATTCGACCCGCTGTGCCACCACGTCGCTGTCGACCCCGAGTTTCGTCAGAATCTTGCCGGCCATGCCGTCTTTTTGGCGCAGGAGTGCCAACAGGATATGTTCGACATCCAGTTGGGTATGGTGCATCGCACTCATGATGCTCTGCGCTTCTTGGAATGCTTCTTGGGCTTTTTCTGTGAATCGTTCGAGTCGCATTGGTTCCACCTTTCGGTCACATGGAGTATCTCGGTGACCTATGGGTAGTATAGTCCAGCTGACTTTCTGACGTCTATTTGAAGAATGTTAGAGTGCCCTCCGCCGCAGCGCAGGGCACCGGTGTCGATCGTCGCAGGGAGCTCATCCGAGCACTCACCCCAGACGGTGGACCGCCTCGGCGGCGAGATAGGTCAGGTGCTCACGCAATGACCCGTGGGCATGCCAATTGCGGCTGTCCCACGCAGTCCCGCTCAGATCGTCGCCGCTGTAGAGAATCTGCCCCAGCGTGATGCCGCGGAGCTGCGCCACCGCCAGGAGCGCTGCGGTCTCCATTTCGACGGTCAGACAGCCGTCACTGCGGCGTTGTGCGATGCGTTGATGCGTTTCGCGATAAAACGCATCGGTGGTCCAGGTCGGCCCGGTGACATAGGGCACCCCGTGCGCAACCAACACGGCGGTGATCGTCTCGTTGGCCCGGGGCTGTGCGTCGATCCACCGGCTCGGGGCGACGTAGTGATACGACGTCCCCTCGTCGCGCAACGCTTTGCTGGGCACGACGACATGCCCGACCGTGAGTTCGTTCTGGAGCGAACCCGCACCACCGACCGCCACCACCGTCCGGATTCCGTGGCCGATGAGCTCTTCTAGCAACGCCGCCGCCATCGGCGCGCCGAGGCCGGGGTGCATCAAGCAGACCTCGCTGCCGTCGGCCATGCGCAAGATATAGAGCGGGTGTTGGCCGATTTCGCTGCGCAGCGCATGTACCTGGCGTGCCGCGCCACTCTGCACCAGTGTGGTGATGACTTCGTGGAAAAAGCAGAACACCAGCGTCGAAGGGATTTCGAGCGGATGATAGTGCTCGTCTGCGTTGATGAAAGCCCGTGGATTGGGGTCGAACTCCAGTAACGGCACGTCGTCGGGCGAGTAGTGCGTCATAGCATGTCGTCCATCGACCAGTGGCTGTTCCAGCGCACATCGACCTCGTCGCTGACGCGTTGGAAGCGGATATCGGTCGACAGTCGCATCACCCCGTCGGTGGTGTCGTTGGTCGTCGCCGCGTGGATCATGTAGGCGCTGTGTATCACCATGTCACCGGCTTCGTAGTCGGCGACCAACCAGCGCGCATCGACTTTGTCCGCCAGCGCGGGCAAGTCTTTCGTCAGCCACCCAGTGGCCGACATGCTTTTGTTGTACGCGCTGATCTGTTCTTCGCGCGACAAATGGGCATTCTGTGCGCTGAATTCCTTTTCCATCTCGCGGCCGACCCGATCGGAATGCTCCAGATAGACCAAGCCACCCATGTGGACCGGGCAATCGCCGATGGGGATCCAACTCGTCGCGACCCGGTCGGTCCCCGCCCGAAGATAGACCAGGTCGTAGTGTGCCCCCGTCGAACTCGCGTCGTGCGGCTTGGTGTAGCGGATGAGTTTGCGTTTGTGCAGGTACGGCGCACCCTCGAATAACCGCTCATAGAAGCCCCAGATCGGCTCTTGCAGACAAAACGATTCATATGCCGACCAACGCACGATTTCGTGCATGGTCTTGGCAATCCGTTGGTTGTCTTCGCCGCTGCCGGCGTAGATGCCGTCTCGCGGGTCGGTGCCGGCTTTGAGCAGGCCGGCGTCGGCTAGGGATGCGAAGAACCGACCACGGAAATCCAGCACCTTCTGGCGCGGGAGCAGCCCTTTGAGCCACAGATAGCCCTGTGCAGCGAATTGTTCACGGAGGACGTGGATCGGTGTCGTCGGGTCAGAGGCGACGAGATCGCCCATCCGGCTCGGTCGTGGGTCGAGTGTATAGCCGTTGCTGGTCAAGGTCGGGTACATACGGGTCGTTGTCATCGTTGACCTCCGGAGCAGATTGGATGCACCATTGTACCGCTTCTCGGGAGCTGCGGTATCATAGCAACGGTACCGACTCTGTAGGAGGGGATATGCCGTACGTCGCCGATGCCCAACGCTATTCCAGCATGCGCTACAACCGCACCGGGAAGAGTGGGCTCAAACTCTCAGCACTGTCGCTCGGGCTCTGGCACAACTTCGGTGGGGTCGATCGCTACGAGACCTCACGCGCCATGGTCTTGGCTGCCTTCGACATGGGAATCACCCACTTCGACCTGGCCAACAACTACGGCCCGCCGCCAGGTTCCGCCGAAGAAACCTTTGGTGCAGTCTACAAACAGGATCTCAAACCGTATCGCGACGAGATCATCGTCTCGTCGAAAGCCGGGTACTACATGTGGCCAGGGCCCTACGGCGAATGGGGTTCGCGCAAGTATCTGATTTCGAGCTGCGATCAGAGCCTCCGTCGGATGGGGCTCGACTACGTCGACATCTTCTATCACCACCGCCCAGACCCCGATACCCCGCTCGAAGAGACGATGCAGGCCCTCGACACCATCGTGCGCAGTGGCCGCGCACTCTACGTCGGCCTCTCGAACTATCGCCCAGCCGAAGCGAAGCGCGCGTTCGCCATTCTCAAGCAGTTGGGTACGCCCTGTCTCAT
>JBJOJU010000061.1:0-3873 GCA_046046485.1 Chloroflexota bacterium
GCACCACACAGCGGGACAATCTACGGGAAAAAGGCCCATCTCGAACGCATCCAAGCCTACAAAGTGCGCCCCGCCGGCAACGACACCAACGAACGCTGGGAAACTGGCACCAAGAACCACGAAGTCATGGCCGGTATCACCGCGGCCATCGACTATCTGGCCGAGCTCGGTGCACGCACCACGGGCAAGACTTACAGCGACCGGCGCGCCGCCATCACCGACGCGATGACGGCCATCCAAGCATACGAACGCGAGCTCAGCGAACAGCTCATCAGCGGACTGCTCGCCATCCCCGGCCTGACATTCTATGGCATCACCGACCAGTCGCAGTACGGGCAGCGCACCCCCACGGTGGCGATCCGGATGGCCAAGCACACCCCGCACGCCGTCGCCGAAGCATTGGCTGCACAGGGTATTTTCGTGTGGGACGGGAATTATTACGCCATCAATCTGACCGAGCGGTTGGGCGTCGAAGATACCGGTGGCATGGTCCGCATCGGGCTGGTGCACTACAACACCCCGGCCGAAATAGAGCGTCTGCTGACTGCCCTGCGCGCACTGGCCTAACCAGCGCTACGACGCGTCCACGTGGTGCCTGCGCACACCCAGCGCGGGCACCACAATTATTCCCAGCGAACCGATGGCGCTCAACGCCCCGACCCACAGATAGACGGCCACGTAGTCACCCAATTGGCCGCGCACCGATTCGACCAACACGGGCATGATTGCCCGGGCACTGGTCAGCACGAGTGCCAAGATACCGCTCAGCGCGCCGTACACCGCGACCCCGTAGCGGTCAGCGAAGAGAGCAGCCCGTGCCGGGGTGATTGCCCCGAAGCTGAGCCCGAACAAGAGCACACACCCCCAGATCCCCCACACCCCCGGCACCACCATCAACACCACCAACGCCAACCCCTGCATCACGCACAGCACCGTCGCCAGGGTAAAGCGAGAAACAACCGTGCCCAAGGGCGTCAGCAACAAGCGACTGGGCAACGCCAAGACCCCCGCAGCAGCGGCATACCACGCGGCGTCGGCCGGGCTGTGTCCACGGTCGATGAGCAGGGGCACGAACGTCTGCAGCACGACCACCAGCGCACACGTCGATGCCAAGAACGCCAGACTGAGCACCCAGAACCCGGCATCGCGCAGTGCGACGCTGACAGCCCCGGCGGGCACCGACCCGACAGGCAGCACAGCGACGGCTGGTACCCCATCGACCGTGGCACCGACATCGGCCGGGGTCTTGCGGATCCACCACGCCAGCAGCGGCGCGACGACCAATGCCATCACGCCGGCATAGATCCACGCCGTGTGGCGCCAATCGTAGCTGTGGATGAGCCAGGTGGTACTGGGGGTGGCGATGATGATGGCGAACCCCGCCACAAAGGTCAACACGGTCAATGCCGTGCTGCGCTGCCTGTGGAACCAGTTGGCGACCACCACGAACGCCGGCTCGTACAACGTCGTGGCCATAGCAACCCCGAGCATCACCCAGACGACGATGTGCTGCCAGGGTGTCGTCACGAACCCCCACACTGCCAACCAGAGGGCTGCCCAGAGCGCTCCACCCGTCATCAGCCAGCGCGCACCGTGGCGGTCGAGCCAGACGCCCACCGGCCAGGCGAGCAGACCGGCGACCAACTGGGCAGCGGTGATGGCACCGTTGATGGTCGCCCGCGACCAGCCGAATGCCTGCTCGAGGGGCACCACAAAGACACTGAATGCATAGACGAGGATGCCGTAACTGATGGTCTCGGTCACCGCCAAGACGGCCAGCATGTTCCAGCCGTAGTACCAGCGCGGCTGCTTCATGCCTGTTCCAATACCTGCAGCGTGGCGGCACCGCAGCGGGCCCAGCTGTACGCAGCGACACGTGCCGACCCAGCGGCGACGCAGCGGGTAACCAAGGCGTCGTCGGTGTCGATCTGGGTCAGGGCAGCGGTGATCGAAGCGACCGATGCCGGATCGAACAGCAGAGCCGCGTCGCCGGCGACTTCGGGCAGTGCCGATGTATTGCTGCAGACGACCGCCGTGCCACTGGCCATCGCTTCGAGCACCGGCATCCCAAAGCCCTCGTAGAGCGACGGGAAGACGAACGCACGCGCACTCGCTAATAGTCCGTAGAGCTGTTCGTCGGGGACATATCCGATGAAATGGATGCGCTTTCCAGCCGGAGAAGCATGCACCTGGGCAGCCAATGATTCGTCGAGCCAGCCTACCCGCCCAGCGATGACCAGCTGGGTGCCGTGGGTGTCCGGCATCTGCAGAAAGGCCTCGATGAGCCGGCGCAGGTTTTTGCGTGGTTGCAGCGTCCCCACGGTCAAGAGAAAACGCCCATAGGGCTGCACTGCGGCATGGCTGGGGTTGAATGCGGGGGCGACGCCGTGTGGGATAATCGCGATCCGCGCTGGGTCGATGCCGGTGTAGGCCCGCAGGTCGCGTGCCGTCGCGTGTGATATCGCGATGATCCGGTGGGCGACCAGTGCCGCCCAGCGCGTGGTCAGACGCAGGTAAATGTTCTGAAACGTTGTGTGTGCCTCTGGAAAAACCAGAAAGCCCAGGTCGTGGATGGTAGTCACCACGCGTGTGCGGCGCAGGAACGGTGCATTCCAGGGCACCACGTGTGACGGCACAAACAACACGTCGACTGGGTCACGCCAGAGCTCCGCCGCCAGGCGCAGATGGGTCCACAGCGCACCCCACGGCAGCACACGCAGCTCCATCTGCGCCGGCAGGTCGGGCAACGCCGTCGGGAGCTCCCGGCAATAGAGGACGTAGGTGTGTGCCCCGGGTGCAGCGGCGATAGCCGCCAACACCTCGGCGGTGTAGCGCTCGGTGCCGGTGCGCTGGTTTGTCGCCAAGCGAGAGATATCGATACCGATGCGCATCGGGTCGGTCCTTTCTGCAGCCTGAGGGTATGGGGCGCTGCCGTGTATAATACCCCTGAGCCATTCCACGAAGGATATTATCCATGCAACTCTACGACACGCTGCGTGGCCACAAAGCGACGCTCGACATTCCGACCGATCGCCCGTTGACCCTCTACGTCTGCGGTGTGACCCCATATGACACGACGCACATCGGGCACGCGCACACCTTCTTGATTTTCGACATTTTCATCCGCTATATCCGCTCGCAGGGTGGCCAGGTGAAATACTGTCAGAACGTCACCGACGTCGACGACCCGCTCTTCGAGCGTGCCAACCGTGACAACATCGCCTGGGATGCACTCGCCAAGCGCGAAGTCGACCAGTTCCTCAAGGACTGCAAGGCGATGAACTTCATCGCACCGGATTTCTTCCCCAAGGTGTCGGAAGAAATCAGCGGCATGATCCCCATTATCGAAGGCTTGCTGAAAAACGGCAAGGCGTACGTCAACAACGGTAACGTCTATTTCGATGTGAGCTCCGAACCGACCTACGGCGAAATGGCCCGCCTCGGTGGCTACGCCGAGCTCCTCAACACGGCCAACGAACGCGGCAATAACCCCAACGACCCCAACAAGAGCGACCCGCTCGACTTCGTGCTCTGGCGTACCTCGAACCCGGGCGAGCCGACCTGGCCTAGCCCGTGGGGCCCTGGTCGCCCGGGTTGGCACATCGAGTGCACCGCCATGTCAACGCGATATCTGGGTGACCAGCTCGACATCCACGGCGGCGGCCGCGACCTCATCTTTCCGCACCACCCCTCCGAGATCGTCCAGACCGAGGGGTATACGGGCAAGCGCCCCTTCGCCAAATTCTGGGTGCACGGTGGCTTGACCTGGCTCGACGGCGCAAAGATGAGTAAATCACTGGGAAATCTCGTGTTTGTGCGCGACGCTGTTTTGCAGCAGAGCCCCGACTCGATCCGCTGGTACTTGGCATCGTT
>JBJOJU010000071.1:0-9057 GCA_046046485.1 Chloroflexota bacterium
GACCGCAGACCCCGGGCTAACCGGCGCATGCGACCACTGACCACGGGTTAACCTGCGCACGCGACCGGCAGACCACGGGTTATCCTGCGCATGCGACCGCAGACCACGGGCTAACCTGCGCATGCGACCACTGACCACGGGTTAACCTGCGCACGCGACCGGCAGACCACGGTAAATCTGCGTTTCACACGGAGGCACGGTTCGCGCGGTAGTGACGGTCGCATGCGACCGCTGACCACGGGTTAACCTGCGCATGCGACCGCTGACCACGGGCTAACCTGCGCATGCGACCGCTGACCACGTCAAAACGGCAGTACCACCCCGTCGCGGCGCATGATGGCGCGGAATTCGGGCCTTGTGGTCGCCCAGTCGACGATATCGACGCGGAACAGGAGATCAGACTCCGTGAATGCCTCGGTCAAGTCGGCTGTGCAGCTCAGACTCAGCGGATGGGCGGCATCAATCACCAGATCGAGGTCGGAAAACGGTTTTGCACGCCCCGTGACACGTGAACCGAACGCCAGTACCGTTGCTTCGGGGACATGCTCCCGCAAAATTGCCGCAATGATGAGCCATTCGGCAGGGGTGACTGCGATCGGCGGCGATGCGGTTGTCATGAGCGGTAGGCGGCGAGCCGCCCCACGAGGAAGCGGGCTTCGCTGATGAACGCGGGGATCCCGCTCACAACCTGCAATGCGACGTCTTCGTCGTACGAATGACTCGTGCGCGAGCGCATCTCGCGGTATTGCTTCCATTCGACCCAAGTACCCAACAGCAGCCCGTGTTCGTTGCCATTGCGGATGAGGTCCGCAAACGACATCGTGTCAAACGTTTCCGTACTGGGCGCATTGCGTTCCAACACGCGTTTAAGCATTTTGTGGCTGAGTTCGTAGGTGAACTCGAACCGTTGGATGAGGCCGTCCCGTATCTGGATATCGTTCGTATCACGTTGGTAGCGCTCCCAACCTTCGCCGAGTCGGTCGATGGCGCGCTGGAGGGGTGTCAGATCGATGGGGTGTTCGGTCATCGCGTGCACCTCGTACGAATCCGATTGATGTGCAGATAGTATACCGTGGTGATTCGGGAAGGCGCGCGGGTAGCTGCACAGCTCACACGGAGGCTCTGGGTGTATCCGCCGCCCCTGCCTCTGTGCCTCCGTGCGCCGGGTGTGAGCTATCCGGATATTGCTGCGATCGTCTGATCGACGCACGTCACGGCATCACCGGTGAGACGCAGGCTGGTGAACACAACATCGGGGCGAAAGCTCACCATCGTCCGCGTGTCGGCGATTTCGACATCGATCAACGAACCACCCAGCTTTGCATTGTGCAGCACCAGGATGCGCAGACGAAAGGAACCGGAGCCCTCGAGACAGTGCTCGATTGCATAATCGGCGCATTGCGCGGGGTTCGTCCCTTCGCGGAGGGAACGCAGGCGCGGGGCAGCGGTGTCTACATCACCCGTAGCGAATGCCGCGCGCGCTGCACCGATATCGAGCTCCCAGTGACTGCTGCTCGTGGCGTCGGGTGTAGTGAAAAATGCGACGCGGAGCGATCCACTCTTCTCGTTCTGCGGCACGACCGTGCCCGCCCAGACAAACGACGGTCCCGCTAGATCGATGCGACTCGCGCTGGGGTGATCGGGTTGCAGCGGCAGCACTGGGCCTGTGGGTGGTATGAGTTCGGGCAGCCAGCGCGTGCCCAAGCTGCCACCGGCACGCTGGAGGAGTTCGCGGATGACCAGGACACCGCCCCAGCCGCGGATCCCGTACCACCCTGCCATGACGAAGCGCTCAGGAGAAATCTGACAGACCGACGGCACGCTCAGACCGTCGTAGCAGTCTTTCCCACTGCTGACGAGGTCGACAAAAGCCGTTTCCGGTGCGTCGATCGGTTTCATCCACAGATGGACAAAGCCACCGATGACGTAGTCGTACGCTCCCCAGTGGAACGCGAAGGTACAGTCGCCCCCTGGCGGGAAATCGGGGTTCAGACAGCGCCAGCCGCCGTCGACATGATCAGCGCCCCAGGTCCCCTTCCCCCAATCTGCCGCGGATGCCCCGCTGTAGTTCGCCAGCATGCGCAATGCGCCGGTATGGTCACGGTAGATACTGGGGTTGCGGCAGGGGTGAAAAAAGCGCCTCGTTTTGTGAAAATCACTCACCCCATCGGCGCTGATCGCGTATGTCGACCCGATGGGGATGCCGGGGGTCGTCTGGTCGAATGTGCCCGTTTCGCCGTGGCGCGTCAACCATTCCAGTTGTGCGGGTACTGTGGTCTGGTCATCGGCGCACACGCGCTCGGTGTGGAGTGCATACGCCAGACACAAGCGACCGTCGTTGTCGACAAACGGCGTGCCGGTGCCGATACATTCCCATTGGGCGGTGAGCGGCGTCGCCGCATCGTGCATCGTCCAGCTGCGGAAATCTGTGGTCGACAGGTGCTCGAAATAATGCGCACCCCGCCCCTTTTTGCTCTGATGGTGGCGCCGATCGAACAAATAGAAGAGATGAAATCGCCCATTGTGCATCATCGTCACCACGTCACCGACCCAGGCGTTGTGGCTGGGTGGGGTCCAATACTGCACCTGGGCCGTTGTTTCTGCGGCGGTGAGCGCTTGCACCGGGAGCGCAGGGACCCACAAGCGAGCAGACGCTATGCGCAACGGGTCACGCTGCCACGCAGCCGACTGTGGCCAGCGCGGGTAACCCAACGGAAAATCTTGGTCGTAGCGTATGTCGTCGATGTACAGCGACCATTCCACCCCAGAAAAGTGCAGCGTGATCTGCCGCAGCTGCGTGTGCTGTGGGAGGCATGCGAGTGGGACGCCGATGGTGTATGCATCCGGTGTGGTCGCATCTGCGGGATAGAGCAGCAACGTGGCTTCGAGCACCGGAACACTCCCATCGAGCAGCGGGAACGCCGGGTAATTTTGCACGGTGCGATCACGGGGGTCGTGCTGCCGCACAACAATCTGCAAGACGTCTGGTATCGCCAGTAGGATGCCGTCGGGAGGAGTCGCCGCCAGCGCGCTATCAATGATGATAGTGAACCCTGCGGTCGCGTCGGGCGGCGTCGGTATTGTGCCGTGGGTAGCAGCGCCGCTGAGTACGGCATTCCACGGTGCAGTGGTGTCCGGTTGCCAGCGGGTGTTGCGTTGGTGGAGCATGGCGACACTCTGTTAGGTGCATGATGGCGAAAAGATGGAGCGGTGAGGTCATTGTAGCGGGTGACGCGTCTGCTGATATCCGCAGCCCCCGTGCTACAATCGCGTCACCGCCCAGAGTAAATGCAGAGCATATATCTTCACAGACGAGGAGGAGCGCCGATGCTCACACAGGCACAGGTCGATTTTTTCCGTGAACACGGCTACCTGCTGGTGCCGGGGATGTTCAGCGCCGCCGAGGCCGCGCAGTACCGTCAGGAATCGCACGCCCTCATCGAGCGTCTGCAACGCGGCGGCCAGACCGATGCGACGTGGGCCAGCGCGCGTGAAGTCACCATGAACAAGACATCGCTGCTGCATTGCCACAACGTCCAATTTCACTCGGCGTTGTTGTGCCGCCTGATGCTGGAGGACCGGCTGACCGCTGCGGCCGCCCAGATTATCGGCTCGCCCAATGTGCAGTTGCACCACAACAAGCTGTTCATCAAGCCGCCGGAGAAGGGCTCGCCCTTCCCGATGCACCAGGACCAGCCGTTCTTTCCCCATGACAACGACAGCATGATCGCCGCGGTGGTCCATTTTGACGATGCGCCGTTGGAAAAGGGCTGCATCCGCGTCGTCCCCGGCAGCCACAAAAACGGCCCTATCCCGCACCAACCCGAGGGCGGCTGGCACCTGCCGTTTGACCAATATCCGCTCGAGTCGTCGGTGGCCTGCCCGGCGAAAGCGGGGGACGTGTTGTTTTTCA
Organism: Chloroflexota bacterium; assembly: GCA_046046485.1. GTDB lineage: Bacteria > Chloroflexota > Chloroflexia > Chloroflexales > Roseiflexaceae > UBA965. The sequence goes on from JBJOJU010000071.1 coordinate 3,914, forward strand.
GCTATCTGACGATTCATGGTTCGGGCGTGAACACCAGCAGCGAAGCACGGACGACATTGCTTGTCCAGATGCGCGATCCCGAAGATCCGCCGACAATCGTCACGCACCTGTCGCGCGGCCAAGGCATGATGCTGCGCGGGTATGATCCGACCGCGAGCGCTGGGTCGTCGGTCGAGTGGAGCTTGTCGACCCCGAAACCGACCGATGCGATGGGTGGCGTGATGGGGGCGATGGGCGGGATGGGCGGAAAACCCAAGGGCATGTGAGATCGGTACGTGGGTGATTCGGGTCACGACGATACAGAGAGGCACACAGCTGTGTGCCTCTCTGTATCGTCGTTGGCGCATTGCAATGCGCCCCTCTCGATCGTTCGGGGATGCGCCCCGCTCGATGACCCTCTCGATGTGGCGGGACGGTGGATATTGGCGGTGGTTGTTCTATTCCTCAAACGCACCGATGTGTTTGACCTCGAGCATGAACGGCCCTTGTTGCTTGAATTCGATGAGGAGGCTCATCGCGCGGATGGCGCCCGGGTCCAGCGCCGGTGCAACCACGGTGCGCCCGAAGCGCGTGGGCACGAATGCGCTCCAGGGCAGCCGAATCTCTTCCCAGGTGTCTTTCTGGGTCGTGAACGTCGCCTGATAGAGCACCGAGCGGTTGTCGTTGCGCAGATAGACGCCGTACTTTTTGCCGTCGCCACGCACCTGCAGCTTGAGGCCGTCATAGGCCTGCATCGAGCGTGCCGGGTTGAAATCGGTTTGTACTGTGGCGAAGCCGCCGTTGTTTTCGAAGCGCACGACACCGCTGAACACCGCACTACCGCTGCGCGTGGCGGTCAGCGCACTTTCGCTGACGCCGCCCATCACCCCGTCGTTGACGCTATACCAGGATTGCACCGCGCGTGCATCTGCAAAATCAATCATTTCCCACTCCTGCCGAGCTGTACTACGTGGTACCAGATACTGTGTACCGAGATACGAAAGAAGCCCGGGAAACCGTTTGTTGATGAGTACCATCACGACGATGACACACGCGAAAAGAATCAGATATCGTGGCATGTTTTTCCTTACACTACGTGTTCATCGTAGTGCAGGAGCGTGAGATAGGCGTGAGGATGACCGCCCCATAGCACCACGGCACGCCGTGGTGCTATGGGGCACGCCGTGGTGCTATGGGGCATGCGGTGGTGCTATACGGCACGGAATGCCTGTTGGACAACTTCCATGAATTCGGCCACGTGTGCAGCGCTGACCTCGCCGTTGTCTTTGCGGGTGTCTTTGAACGTGCTGCCAACGATGGCACCGTCGGCGTGCTGGAGTTTCTCGACGGCGGTGGGGGCCGTCATCCCCGCGCCGACGATGAGGGGGAACGCCCCGAGCAGTGCGCGGAATTCCTGGATCTTCTCGGTGTCGGTCACTACCCCGGTGCCGCTGCCCGTGACGGCGATGGCGTCACAATGCCGCATACCGATCGCCAAATCCTCGGCCAACGACCGCCCCGACAACAGCGGCTGATATTTGAAGCGCACCCCGCCGATGACCGCCACCCGACCGTCACGCCGGTAGCCATCGACCATGGCGTGGTAGGCGACCTCGTCGGCCGGTGTCAGGTGGCCACAGATCGAATCGACCTGCATGAACGCCGCGCCGTACTGCGCTGCCAGCTCGTAGCTGCGGGCGAAGTCATCGAGCACGTTCACTCCCAGCGTGTAGGTGGGCCGCTGGTTGCGCAACGCAGCGAGCACCGCTTCGACATCGGTGGCATCGCCGTAATAATCTTCGACGATCAACGCATCGACCCCATTGGCCACGTAGATGTCGGCTTCGGCGATCGCCCGCTGCACTCGGTCAGCACGGTCGCTCCCCTTGAGATGCAACATGGCCAGAATCGGTTTGGGTTGGGGGAACAGGTCGAGAAACATCGTTACTCCTCGGTGGTACGGCGCACCTGCTGCCACAGGGTGGCCCGCACGGTCGCGTCGAAAACGGGGAACGGCCCCGGTTGGCGTGCGTTGAGCGCCGCGGCGTGGTTGGCCATGTGCACAATCTGCGGCGGCGGCAGCCCCTCGGCGAGGCCGTAGAGGGCTGTCCCGGTCGAACAATTGCCGCAGCCGGTCGCGTCGACACTCTCGGCCACCCCCACCGCCGGCGCGAAAAATACCTGCCCGCCAGTGATGAGGTATGCACCACGGGTGCCCACGCGGAAGAAACAGGGGGTGGCCAGCGTCAGCAGGTATTCGAGCGTTTCGGCTTCGCTGCGGGTGCCGTAGACCGCCTGTGCTTCGGGGAGATTGATCGAAAACACGTCAACATTTTTCGCCATATCTCTGACAAGCCGATGGCGCTGTGGGTCTTCTGTATCCGCACTAGAGACTTCCCACATAATCAGCGCATTCGGTGCCGCTGCCCGCAACTGCTCCAGGTTGCGCCAGACCGATTCGGTCACGCTTGCTTCAAGGTAGATGCCGCGAGTAGCATGGCTGCAGTGGGGGATGATCTGAGCGGTGCTGATGGGTGTCAGATGGCCGTAGCGTGCGACGAAGTCGGGACCATGGGCAGACGTCTCGTGCCAACGCCCGTCGGTTTGGTAGGTCAAGATGTTGTGCTGGGTATGGGGCAGCACCTCGTTGACCCCGGCAAACGACAGCTGATTGGCACGGAAGTAGGCACCGTAATAGTCGGCGAAATCGGGGCCGGCCGTGGTGACCAGCAGCACGTCGTCGCAAAACGGTTTGATGCCGGCGAGGGCATACAGCGAGCCGCCCAGCTGACCGCGGGTGCGGCTGCCGTCGGCGTGCACGATGTCGTCGATGAGGGCACAACCAGCGATAATGTAGCGCACGGCGTTGCTTTCGCGGTGACTGGTACGGGCATCTTTCCACGATTCGTGTGCCGCGTCAACCGGGCGCAGGTGCCACAGCAGCAGATGAAAACGCGCGGGCTGCGGCCGCGCAAGGGGGCGTGTGATGGAACAGGGCTACTGTGTCTACGTGGGGGACGTCGCGCTCGACGAATACTACCGAGCCGACCATTGGCCGGGTATCGCCGATAAAGCAATCGTGCGCACGTTGCCGGCCATGCCCGGCGGGATGATTGCCAACGCCGCCTGCGTCGCGGCGGGTCTGGGTCTTGATGTGCGCTTCTTGGCGGCGCTCAATCGCGGCGCAATCAGTCAGTTCTTGGTGGCCGACCTGCAGCAGGCGGGCGTCGATACGTCGCTGGTGGTGTATGAGGATGCGCTGCCCGATGCGAAAACGATGATATTTCTGGTGGGCGACGAGCACACCGTGCTCATCCCGACGATGGGCATCACGCACATCGACATCACTCCGGCACAGCTCGAAACCCTGGCCGGCGCGCGCTACATCTACACCACCCCCAGCGAGTTTGCCCCGTTGCGCTGCGGCGAGCGCGACAGCCGCCAGATTCTCGCGTATTGTCGCGCGCGCGGCGCCCAGATCGTCTACGATCTCGATGTCGACTACCTGCGCGACGGCGACGAATCGCGGTTCGCCGACGTCGATATCGCGTTTTTCAACGAAATCGGTTTTGATCAGTATCGCGGTGCGAGCGACCCGCGCAGCGCGGCAGATCGCCTGCTGTCGTACGGGGTCCAAATCGTGGTGGTGACCCTGGCCGCCCGCGGCTGCGTGGTCTATACCCCCGCCGAGACGATTGCTGTGCCCGGCGTGCCGGTGACCGTGGTCGATGTCACCGGGGCGGGTGATACGTTTTGTAGCAGTTTTGTGGCAGCGTTGAGTCGTGGTGATGATGTGCGCGCAGCGGCGGTATTCGCCAATGCCATGGCGGCACGCTGCGTCGGGCAGATGGGAGCGCGGGTGAGGTGAAAGGTTAAGGGTTATAAGTTAAGGGTTAAAGGTACGGAGGAGAGAGGATAGGACGAACAGAAACCATAGCCCCACGGCACGCCGTGGGGTAGGACAGGTAGTTTCACACGGAGGCACGGGGGAACACGGTCGCGCAGAGTACCCGCTCCTGCAGATGCGGGTATGACAGCGGAGCGTAGTGACGGTCGCATGCGACCGTTGTCATCCCCATGGAGCACCTGCCGCCATGCGTCAGGTCTCCACAGGGATGACGAGTTGGATACGGGCGAGCACCAATCGTTTGTTGGTTTTCTATCGGTTCCGATTGAGCATCAGTACGCTGTAGCGGCACGAATTGCAGTCTGGTGTGCCGCCCGAACGATGGCGTGCACGTGGTCAAAAGGATCATGCCGGCGTGCTGTGTAGATACCCGTCAGCACCGATGCCCCCATGTCGGTCGCGTGCGACCGCCGCATTCGTTGGTTCTCTCTTCTATCCTCCGCACTCTGCTCTCTACTATCTATTCAAAATGAGCATTTGTGTGCTGCAAATCCAAAGAGCCAAACATGTCATCGTCGTCAAAACATTGATGTCTGTTCCAAGACGTTCGAATCAGGGGTGTTTTTTTGTGTAGACAAAAAGGATACCAGTGCTGCAGGGATGTTTGACGGTGTAATGGTTGTCACTGTATCGGTGAGCTGCAGTTGTCGATTGAGATTGTATGCCGGGTCGTTGTTATTTTGACTTGCATCGTAGAGCACTGCACGCGGAATACCATACAGTTTTGCTTTTGCCATGGCATGCCGTGATCCGCTATCAAAACCTTTATCTGCTTCCGCATAACTAGCAACTAAAAGCACTCCATCGCTGAACGCAGCTTGTAGGCGATCACGAGTCACGAAACGACTCACCTGCTCCATGCGTGAATGTGCGTTGCTGCCGTACTCTGATATGAGGAGGCCACCGTGCTCGACGATCTGGTCGGCGAGTGCTCGATGTTGCGTCGGAATCACCGAATCAACGGTGCTTGGGAGAACTGCAATTGTCTTGCTCCTACGAAGGACCGCCTGTTGATGCGCAATCGCATCACAGCCTTGCGCAAGCCCGCTGACAATCGTGTACCCGCGTTCTATCAACGCGTCGACGACGACGGTTTCGAATCGTGTTGTGCCGATATCTGGATTGAGGTGACCAATAACTGCGACGTTCGGGTTACCCTTTTGCATAAGCCGGATGTCGCCGCGATAGTAGAGCAATACTGGTCTGTCACCGTCTTTGACAGTTCCGCGTATGTACGGGAACAGCGGGTCATCAAATG
>JBJOJU010000079.1:0-11644 GCA_046046485.1 Chloroflexota bacterium
CATCATCGTGCGCAACGAGAAGCGTATGCTCCAGGAAGCCGTCGACGCCCTCATCGACAACGGTCGCCGTGGCCGAGCAGTGAGTGGCAAGGGCAAGCACCGCCTCAAATCGTTGAGCGACTTGCTCAAGGGTAAGCAAGGCCGCTTCCGCCAGAACCTGCTGGGGAAGCGCGTCGACTACTCGGGCCGGAGTGTCATCGTGGTCGGCCCCAACTTGAAGTTGCACCAGTGTGGGTTGCCCAAGAAGATGGCACTCGAACTGTTCAAGCCGTTTGTCATGCAGCGCTTGGTCCAAAACGGCATCGTCAGCAACATCAAAGCGGCCAAGAAATTGGTCGAGCGGGTCAAACCCGAGGTGTGGGACGTGCTCGAAGAGGTCATCAAGGAATACTTGGTGCTCTTGAATCGTGCTCCGTCGTTGCACCGTCTGTCGATCCAAGCGTTCGAAGCCAACCTCATCGAGGGTTCGGCCATCCAGCTGCACCCGTTGGTCTGCACGGCGTTCAACGCCGACTTCGACGGCGACCAAATGGCTGTCCATGTGCCCTTGTCGCGCAAAGCCCAAGAGGAAGCCCGGCTGCGGATGCTGTCGAAGTACAACATCTTGTCACCGGCGACCGGTGACCCGATCATCACCCCGTCGCAGGACATTGTGCTGGGTTGTTTCTTCCTGACCATCGTCAACGACGAGGGCAAAGGCGCCGGCAAGGTATTCACGAGCAGTGAAGAAGCAATGCTCGCCTTTGATAAGGGCGTTGTCGATATCCAAGCACCGATCTGGGTGCGCATGGAAGGCAAGACCCTGCAGGGCGACAACATCAAGACGATCCGTGCCGACGGTTCGAAGGTACCCGCCAGTGTCCGTCAGCTGCCTGACGGGCCGGACGGCGCCAAGCGGATGCTCCTCGAGACGACCGTGGGTCGCTTGATTTTCAACCGCGAATTGTTGCCCCCGATGCAGTACCGCAACCACGAAGTGGTCAAGGACGGCCTCAAGCACATCATCGCCGACTGCTACAAGCACTACACCAACCCCGACAACTTGACGGAAGCCGAGCTCGACACGATCCGTGCCATGTACCCGGAGCGCGCCTTCACCCCCGAAGAGCTGCACCGCTACTACGGTTCGGAGCGCACCGCCGAGCAAGCCGACAAAATCAAAGCCCTGGGCTTCCACTACGCCATGCGCGGTGGTATGACCGTGGGTGTGGTCGACATCGGCGTTCCCAAGGAAAAGAAGGAAGAGCTCGACCGGGCAGAAGCCGATCGTATTGCCGCAGACCGCCGTTTCCGCCGTGGTTTGACGACCGACGAAGAGCGCTACAAGGAAGTCATCGACATCTGGACCGAAGCCGGTAAGAAGATGACCAAGTTGGTGCGCGAGCTCAACGAAGTCAAGGTCGACCCGGAGACCAAGCGGTTCAACCCGGTTTCGATGATGGTGACCTCGAAGGCCCGCGGTAACATCAATCAGCTGACCCAGATGGCTGGTATGCGTGGTTTGATGGCCGACCCGACCGGGAAGATCATCGAATTGCCCATTAAGTCGAACTTCCGCGAAGGGCTGACGGTGCTCGAGTACTTCGTGTCGACCCACGGTGGTCGTAAGGGTCTCGCCGACACCGCGCTCCGTACCGCCGACGCTGGGTATCTGACCCGCCGTCTCATCGACGTCGCCCAAGACAACATCGTCACCGAAGAAGACTGTGGCAGCACCGAATCGTTGCTGCTTCACAGCGCCGACGATGCCGAAGTCATGAAGGCATTGCATGCCCGTGTCATCGGTCGTATCGCCGCCGAAGATATCTTGCGCACCGACGGCACCGTCTTGGTACCGGCCGGCGAAGAAATCCACGAAGACATGGCGCGCGAGTTCGTCAAGAACGAGATCAGCTATGTCAACGTGCGCACCCCGCTCTACTGCCAAGCCGAGCACGGCATCTGCCGCAAGTGCTATGGCCGTAACCTGGCGACCGGCAAGTTGGTCGAACTGGGCGAAGCGGTGGGTATCATCGCGGCACAGTCCATCGGCGAACCGGGTACCCAGCTGACCCTGCGTACCTTCCACACCGGTGGTGTGGCGTCGGCCGACGACATCACCCAGGGTCTGCCGCGTATCATCGAAATTTTCGAGGCTCGCGTGCAAGCCAAGACCCGCGCGGTGCTGGCCGAACAAGACGGCACGTTGACCGAACACAAGGAAGAAGGGCGTCACACCCTGCACATCCTCGACGACGGCAGCGTCTACGACGAACAGGTGATGCCGGCGCACTACGTCGCTGCCGTCGAAAACGGCGAGCGCGTGACCAAGAACCAGATCATCGCCCGCAGCAACCGCACCGACCTGGGCGGCCAACCGATCCGCGCCCGCCAAGACGGCGTCGCGATGGTCTCGGGGAGCCATGTGACGGTCGTGGTCAGCTTCCACGAGGAAGTCAACACCACCGTCGCCACCACGGCTCGGCTGCGCAAAGGTCTGAACGACGGGACCCGCGTCTACACCGGTCAGCTGCTGACCGAAGGCGCTGCACACCCGCAAGACCTGTTGCAGCTGCAAGGCCGCGACGCCTTGCAGGCCTACTTGGTCAAAGAAGCGCAGAAGGTGTACCGCTCACAAGGCGTGGACATCAACGATAAGCACCTCGAAGTCATCATCCGCCAGATGCTGCGCCGCGTCCGCATCGACGAAACGGGCGATACGCACTACCTGCCGGGCGAGACGGTCGACCAGGCCGAGTTCAGCCGGGTCAACGCCGACGTGTGGGCACAGGGCGGTATGCCGGCGATTGCATCGTCGCTGCTGCTCGGTATCACCAAGGCGTCGTTGACGACCGACAGCTTCTTGTCGGCGGCCTCGTTCCAAGAAACCACCCGTGTGTTGACCGAAGCCGCCATCACCGGCAAGTTCGACTACCTGCGCGGTCTCAAAGAAAACGTCGTCATCGGCAAGCTCATCCCGGCTGGTACCGGTGCCGAGGAGCGCGAACGCCGCCGCAAGATCGAGGCAGCAGCCGCGGACGAAGCAGCAGCCAAGCGCGCTGCCCAACTCGACGAGGGTATCTACGACGACGACTACGACGACCAAGATCCTGAAGCAGAGCCGGTCGCAGTGGTCGCCGAGCCCAAGCCGCGCACCAGCCGCCAGGCGACGCTGAGCCCCGAAGACGCCGCTGCAATGGCGCTGATGGAGCAGCTCCGCAAAGACCTGGACGCTCCGGACCTGGGGACCTTCTCGGAACACGCCATCAACGCCGATGAAACGACGGCAGATGCAGCTGACCCCGAGAGCGAAGACGCCGAAAAACCAGCCGCCAAGCCACGCACCCGCGCCAAGAAGTAACCCCCTTGGCTCATCGCCACCGCAGCTCCGGCTGCGGTGGTTTTTTTGGGCACTCAGGCCGCTATCACTCAACCGCCAATAAGGCATTTGCATGCGCTGTCGGACAACAAATGAACCGCCCTGCCACCGCTGTCCGACGCAGCGGTGGCTTTTTCTATAGAAACGCCGACACGTATGACACAAAAACACCCCCGATCGTGCTGCCACGACCGAGGGTGCTGTGGACCGTGCGTTACGAGTATTGCTTGACCACAGCGGCGAACTGGTCGACCCGGTGCTGCTCGTAGGCGACGCGGGGCAGATAGCCGATGATGTAATCGGCACCCGCAGCCACCAACGACTCGATTTTGGCGGAGACGACATCCGCCGTACCGACGACAGCGTTCTTCTTGTACTCTTCGAGCGGGGTCACCGTACCGTTGTAGGCGGTGCGCACTTTGAGGGTGGCCTTTTCGGCGTCTTCACCGGCCTCGAGCATGAACACGTTGATGTTGGTGCTCTTGGTGATGCTGGCGTAGTCGCGGCCGAGGGTGTCGCAGTGCTCTTTGAGGATGGCCAGCTTCTGCGCGACGGTTTCGGGGTTGCCGCCGCCGACATTACATGCCTGGGCATACTTGGCGACCAGCTTGAGGGTGACCTTTTCGCCACCGCCGCCCAACCAGAGCGGGATGTGCGGGGTCTGCACGCCCTTGGGCTCGTTGATCGGGCCGTCGATGGTATAGTGCTTGCCGGCGAAGGTGGGGCGCTCCTCGGTCCACATCTTGACGACGATTTCGACGGCTTCGCGGAAGGCACGCATGCGCTCCGGGATTTCGGGGAAGCCGTAGCCGTAGGCACGCCACTCGTGTTCGTACCAACCTGCGCCCAAGCCGCACAACAAGCGACCGGCGCTCATCACGTCGATGGTCGAGGCGATCTTGGCGAGGAGGGCAGGGTTGCGGTAGCCGTTGCAGGTCACCATCTGGCCGATTTTGATGGTGTTGGTGTCGCGCGCCAGGCCGGCGGTGATCGACCAACACTCGAAGGTGGTCTCGATTTCGGGGGTGGGGACGGTGTGGAAGTGGTCGTAGACCCAGATCGAGTCGAAGGCCGCTGCTTCGGCACGGCGGGCGACGGCGGTCATTGCTTCGTACTGGGCGACTGGGTTGTCGATTTCGACCAGGTCGAGCCGCCAGCCTTGGGGGACAAAGACACCAAACTTGACACTCATCGGACTTGCTCCTTTCGCGTGTGCAGAGTCATCTTGCCACGATTCGGCATGTGACGCAACGACCCCGGCATGCGTGTGCATACCGGGGTCGTCGGAGGTGTCTTCGGGCTAGGTGAGCGAGATTTCGCAGGAGCCGCCGACACAGGCGAGCTCTTGGGCGGCGTTGGTGAGGTCGTTCTCTTCGTAGCGCCAGACCTTCGAGAAGTCGATGTCGGGGAATTCGGCGGCGAGGCGCTCGTATTCGTCCTTTTCGATTTCGACGTAGGGCATCTGTGCGTAGTTGGCGTCGAAGCTGGGCAAGAACGACATACCGCCGACCTGCTCGCGGTGCTCCCAGACCCACTTCATCAACTCGAGCACCTCGTCGGGCTTGTAGGTGATGGTGACCGAGGGGTTGTGCTCGGTCCAGAAGAGTTTGTTCTGCAGCCAGAACTCACACTGCTGGAGGGCACTGACGTCGCCGCGGGTGGTGGCGCCGTCGGGGGACTTCATGGGGAAGTGGACGACCCAGGTGGTGGCGTTCTCGACGGTCTGGCCATTTTCCGGGTCCATGGGGACGCCGGCGTCGCGCAGCACCTTATAGATGGGGGAGTGGATCGACACACGCACATTGCGGATGTAGTAGGGAGCCCAGCGCGGGTGCAGACCGCTGGCACAGTTGAGGAGTTGCGACGAATTGCCGCTCGGCTTGACCGTGGTGATGGCAGCCGACTGGTTGATCCCCAGTTTGGCGGCGGTTTCGCGGTTGACCTCGATGGCGATTTCGCGCAGCTGGCGCTTGAACTGCGGATCCTGGGCGGCGGCGCTGTCCATCTGGCCGGTGATGTCGACACCGGTGAGGCGCTCTTCTTCACAGTTCTGGCGCCACATGCTGCGCAGACCGGGGAAGTTGGTGGCCATCGACTGGATCGAGCCGATGATGGTGGCGACCTCGACCTTTTCGCGCAGGGTATCGAACGTGTCGTCGACACGGGCCACGGCGGCGGTCAGGTTGCAGAACTGCCACGGACGCAGGTTGATTTCGCCGCACGGGTTGGTGCCGAAATCGGCTTCTTTGCGGCGGGCCGGCTTCATGGTGTTGGCGCCTTCGCGGTTGAAGATACCGGGCTCACCGCGACCGGAGTCGACCATTTCCATGAACTGATGGATGAACGCCTGTTGGCTGAGCCCACCTACCGGCCAGACGACCGAGTTGTTGGCGTTCCAGCGGTGGCTGTTGTCGCGCTCGAAGTCGCCGCTTTTCGAGGCGAGCATCTCGGCGTCGTCGGGATCGAAGAGCGAAATCATCGCGGTGCGGCGCACACCGCCCGAGACCGCGGCATTGCCGACCACACACATCATGTCGTGGGCGTCGATCGGGCGCAGGAACGAACCCTGACGCGCCAGGATGCGCCGACGCATGAAATCGAGGGTCACGCGCAACGGCTCGGGGCCTGACGCGCGGCCACCCTTGATGCGCAACGCGGTACCCGCCGGCCGCAACCCCGACAGATCAAAGCGGACATCGCCGCCGTCGAACCAGGTCTGCATACCGAAGCGCAACGCGTCGGCCCAGCCCTCGGCCGAGTCTTCGACGGTGTAGTGCATCGGCGCATGGCCGGTCTGACGCTTGATGCGGGGGAAGTTTTCGACGTACTTGCTCTCGACCGAGAAGCCCACGCCACAACCCGCCATCGAGATAATCAATGCCTCGACAAACGAGTCGATGCTCTCGACCGGCTGGTACGAACAGTTATAGATGGCGATGTTGTTGCGGCGAGCGGCCGGACCAGCCATCGCCAACAAGCGCATCGACGGCATCGCGCGCATCTCGAGGATGGCCTTGCGGATACGCTGGTACGTCTCGCTGGGCAAGCGATCACCGGCTAGTTCGTGCAGGTAATCGACCGAACGATCGACCGTCTCGATCCAGGTTTCGCGGCGCGCCAGGTCGTAGTTGAAGCGCGAGTACTTGTCGAAAAACTGGAACTTCTGCAGCGGCGTGGGGAAGTATGCATCCGACGCGGCAAAGGCTGCCCGCACATCCTCGGGGACCGGCCGGCGCTCGCGCTCTTTGGCACGCTCGGCGCGGTACAGAATGTAGCGCTTGGCGGCTTCGAACTCACCCGCGGCCTGCAAGACCATCTCGACGATGTCTTGGACTTCTTCGACGCTCGGGACCCCGCGCGACGCCTTCGCCGCGACGATGTTGACCACACGCCGCGTCAACTCACTCACCGAGGTGTTGGGCACCCGATCGAAGCTCTGGAAGCAACGGGTGATGGCACGCTCGATCCGCTCTGCGTCGAACTCCATCCGGCGACCGTCGCGCTTCAGAATCGTCGTCGGGGCCTGCACCGCGTCGTCACTATTGCCCGGCGTGGCCGGCTGTTCCATCTTTTCTTCCAGTGTCATGACAAACCCCTACAACATACGCAGATTCAGCACGAGAACAGACCGACCTCGACACGCAAAAACCGCCGAGAGAAAAATAACCGGCTGTCAGAACAGTCGTTTGTGAACGCCTGTACTACAACCAATAACATACAATCGCAACACCTTCAGGACGCCAAATTCTTGGGGATTTGCCCGGCCCGACACAACATATAGTGGTGTGTACAGGTGCGATGTCACTAAATGTATGAATGAATACTATCATGGTGCGTGGGGTGTGTCAAGCAAAGAACGGCAGCGCACGACTGCTGTGCTCGTCGCTGACAGTCGGCGCACTAGACGAGCCGGGTTTATCGTGCAGCGACGCGGTAGCCGGTCGGCGGACACACCTGCATGGTGAAAAGACTTTTCGCCGGATCTCGCGACCCTCAAACCGCGGCACAATGATTCATCATTCGTTGACTTTGAGCAGATTATCAGGTACCATCTAGGTTACGAATACCCAAGCTTGTGATGGAATGAACACACGCATGGTTGAGCGTGGGCAAGCCTTCGCCGGGTTGGGTCCGTACTTTGGAAGTGCGTTAAAAACGAGGAGAGCCGCATGTTGAAACACCAATTGCTGCGTCGCGCAGGGTTGCTGTTGACCACTGCCTTGGTTGTCCCGATGATCGCAGCGTGTGGCGGGGCAGCCCCCGAAGCGCAGGTCATCAAGGAGACCGTGGTCGTCGAAGTCACCGCAGTGCCCGAAGCCACGACCGTCGCCGAAGAGCCGGCAGCCCCGGTCGTGACGGACACGTCGTTCACCACCCCGCACCCGTTGTTGGGTGATGTCCGGATCCGCCAGGCTATCGCCTACTGCACCAACCGCCCCGAGCTGATCAAGTCGGTTTACCCGTTCTTGACCGAAGAGCAGCAGCAGGGTCTGTTGATGGACACGTTCTTGCCCAAGAACCACTGGGCAGCCACGTCCGAAGGCATCGTCACCTACCCGTTCGACCCCGAAAAGGGTAAGGCGTTGTTGAAGGAAGCCGGCTACGAAGAGGGTGCCAACGTCGAGACGGGCGCTCCGTTGTTCTTGCGCTTCACGACGACCAACGCACCGTTCCGCGTGACCTGGGCCACCGTGCTCGAGCAGCAGTTGTTGGACAACTGCGGCATCACGATTGCCCGCACCCACGCACCAGGCTCCTGGTGGTTCGGCGACACGACCGGCTTGAGCCGCCGTGACTACGAGCTGGGCGCATTCGCATGGGTCGGCCAGGCTGATCCGGGCGGCATCTCGCTGTATGCCTGTAACCAGATTCCGTTGCCCAGCAACAACTGGGAAGGCCAGAACGGCATGGGTTGGTGTAACGAGACGGCTTCGAAGGCCATCATCGCCGCCAACAACACGCTGGACCGCGCCGAGCGCATCAAGCAGTATGCAATCGTGCAGCAGGAATTCACCAAGGACATGGTCAGCTTGCCGTTGTTCAACCGCACCGAAGCAGCTGCAGCCAACCCGAACCTGAAGAACTTCAACCCGAACCCGACCGAGTACTACACGCACAACATTGCGGAGTGGGAACTGCCGGGCAAGGATTCGATCGTCCTCGGCTTCACCCAAGAGCCCGCTTCGCTCTACACCTTGGTCGAGAGCGCAGCCGTGGCCGTCACCGCTTCGCAGCTCATCAGCCAGTTGGCTGTGACCTCGCTCGACTACGATTACCAGCCGGTTGCATTCACCAAGTTGCCCTCGTTGGGTGACGGTGCCACCAACGCTGACATCGAAGTCAAAGAAGGCGACATGGTCTGGAGCACCGCTGGCGAGCCCGTCGCTTTGGCCAAGGGTGTCGAAGTGACCAACGCCGCCGGCGAAACCGTGACCTGGGACGGTGCTGCACCGTTGACCCTCAAGCAGTTGACGGTCAGCTTCGAGTACAAGCCCGGCATGAAGTGGCAGGACGGCTCACCGGTGACCAAGGCCGACTTCGAACTCGGCCACAAGACCACCTGTGACAAGGAATCCGGCGCCACCACCTTCACCTTCTGTGACTCGGTCCAGACCTTCACGGTCGACAGCGACACCAAGCAGACCCTGGTCTTCTTGCCTGGCGTGCAGTGGCCGACCTTCTACACCGGCGGTTTCGGCCCGGCTCCGTCCAAGCAGCCGATCGAGAGCGACGGACCGTACAAGGGTAAGACCCTCGCCGACGTCCCGGCCAAGGACTGGCCGACGTTGCCCGAAGTCGCCGAAATGCCCTGGAGCAACGGCCCCTACAAGATCGTCTCGTGGGAAAAGGGCCAGAAGATGGTCTTCGAAGCCAACGAGAACTACGGCGGCACCGCACCGAAGATCAAGAATGTCACCATTCAGTTCTTCGAAGACGGTAACCAGGCCGTGGCCCAGCTGTTGACGGGCGATGTGGACGTCCTCGGTACCGAAACCCTCGGTGCCGGCGCCGAAGTCCAGACCGTTGTCGACGCAGCCGCCAAGGGCAAGGTCCAGGTTAAGACGATTGCTTCCCCGACCTGGGAGCACATCGACATGAACCTGTTCGTCAAGTAGTCCTGCAGTGTCATGCACCCCCCGACACGTTTTCCGTGTCGGGGGGTGTATCATACACACCAGACAAAACTGGCTGCGTGACCAGCGGCGTACCGCTTTTCAGCACCCTTGCGCTCCGCGTTGCAAACACCGTGGGGGATAAGTAGGAGCCACGCGTATGGCAACATTCCTCGTCCGTCGCTTGATTCAAATGTTTATTGTCTTAATTGCCTCTGCAGTCGTTTCATTTGTATTGCTCTATTTCGCACCCGGTGGCCCGCTGACCGGCCTGCGACAGCTGCAACAGGGCGGGCGCAACAAGATCTCGGCCGAAGACATCGCCCGCATCAAACAACGCTTCGAACTCGATCTCTTTGTCCCCTATCGTTTCACGCGCTGGCTGGTCGGGTTCCCCAGTGGCCCCGTCACCATCGCCGGTACCACCTTTTTGGCCGATGTCCAAGCCGGCTGCAAAATCCCCGGCATGGTCCGCCTGCGCTACCCCGACGGGACGACCGAAATCGTCGAGGAGGGCTGCGAGGTGCCCATCACCTTCGCCGATCTGAGCAACCGCCGCACCTCGCGCGGGATTCTCTTCGGTGATTTCGGTTTGTCGCAGGTGATGCTGCGCGACCGCCCGATTTCGACACTCATCGCCTCGCGGCTGCCCTATACCCTGCAGCTGATGGGCGCTTCGATACTCATCTCGATTGCGATCGGCGTGCCGCTGGGGATCTACTCGGCCGTGCGGCAGTATTCGCGCTTCGACTACGTGATGACCACGGTGTCGTTCGTCGGTTCGTCGCTGCCCACCTTTGTCATCGGCATCCTGTGTATTTTGGTGTTTGCCATCGGTGCCAAAGAAGCCGGGTTTATCTATTTACCACCCGGAAACGCCGTTGCCAACAAAGATTACGTCGTCACCCTCATCGGCGAAGTGACCGCTGCATCGACCCTCGACCGGCTGTTGCACTTCATCATGCCGCTGAGTGTGTTGGTGTTCGTCAATATCGCCAGTTACAGCCGCTTCATCCGCTCGGGCATGCTCGAAGTGTTGCGGCAAGACTATGTCCGCACCGCCCGGGCCAAAGGCCTGCGCGAGCGCACCGTCGTTCTCAAACACGCCTTGCGCAACGCCATTCTGCCCTTCATCACCCTGTTAGCCGGCGTCATGGCAGAGCTGTTCGGCGGTGCCGCCATCACCGAAGCCATTTTCAACTGGCCCGGGCTCGGCCGGCTGCTGGTCGACTCGATCGAGCGCAACGACTATAGTGTGACGATGGGCCTCACAATGGTCAGCATCTTTTTGCTGCTGTTGGGCTACCTGATCACCGATATCCTCTACAGCATCCTCGATCCGCGCATCCGGTTGTCGTAGAAAGGACCGCTATGCCTCCCACGACCAAACCCACCGCGCAACGCCCTGCCGGCCAGTGGGCATTGATTGCCCGCCGCTTCAAGGCCCACAGAGTCGCGGTCTGGTGCTTGTATCTCATCGGTGCCATCTACATCCTGTCGTTGTTCGCCGGCACCATCGCCCCCTACAAGCGCGATGCCATTTCGCTCGAAAATGCCTACACCACGCCCTTCAGCACGGCGCCTGACGGCTCGTACCACCTGCTAGGGACCGACCACCTCGGTCGTGATTCGTTCACGCGCTTGATCTATGCCGCTCGTGTCTCACTGACCACCGCGTTGACCGTGACCACGATTTCGACCCTCATCGGCATCGCGGTCGGGCTGACCGCCGGGTATTTCGGCGGCATCGTCGACACCATCGTGTCGCGCAGCATCGAATTCATCTCGACCTTCCCGACGTTCACCTTGCTGCTCATCGCGGGTTCGATTGCGATCCAGAGCAGCGACGCGATACCGATCCCCGACGTCTTTTCCAAGGCGATTTCGTTGATCATGGCCATCAACGAACGCGAGAGTAAGCAGGTCGTCCTCATCATCACGATTTTCGTGCTGCTGGGGTGGACGGGCGTGGCGCGCTTCGTGCGCGGCATGGTGCTGTCGGTCCGCGAGCAACTCTACGTCGAATCGTCGCGAGCACTGGGTGCGTCGCACCTGCACAACATCTTGACCCACGTTTTGCCCAATGCGATGCCGCCCATCATCGTCGCCTACACCCTCGGGTTGAGCGGCACGTTAGTGTCGGAGTCGGCGTTGAGCTTCTTGGGCTTCGGCA
>JBJOJU010000081.1:0-9646 GCA_046046485.1 Chloroflexota bacterium
GCCCGCCTGGTCGCTGTCCGACACCGGTCGCTGGTATCCATGGCCGCGGGATCCGGGTGTCGCCGGCCGAGCAATCACTCTTGATGAGCACTAGCAATCTCGCCCTCGGTGGCGTGTTCCACACCTCGGTCTGGGCCAAACGCAACAGCGCAGCGAAAGCCGAAACACTGCTCGCCCACGGTGCTGCCCTCTTGACCGGGCGGATGTTCAACGTCGGGTTCGACGAGTACGGCCACGTCGTCTGTAGTACCTTCGGCGACCAGGTCGTCTCTGCCACCAAAATCACCGACACTGCCTGGCACCACTACCGCTGCGAAGTCGACGGGCCAGACCGGCGGGTCTACATCGACGGCGAGCTCGCAGGGACGGTGCGCCTCGATGCCTCCACCCCTGCCTATGCCACCAACGCACCGCTGCTGATCGGGCGCAGAGCCGACAGCCCCGACAGCTTCGACGGGGTCATCGACGAAATCAATATCTTCACGAGTTTTTCGGCGGCGGCTGCGCAACTCACCACGAACCCCGGCAGCGACATCGTCGGCTATACCCCGATCAGTCATTTGACCTTCGACGACGTCGTGATTCAGCAGGGTACCGATCGCCTCAGCTGTGCCGGCGCTGCCTGCCCGGTCGTCTCCTACCCTGACCCCAGTGCTGCCTATCGGCCGCTGGAACGAGTCGCTGCTATCCGCTTCCAACGCAACCGAGCAGTCACCATCAGTTCCACGGCGCCACTGGCCGCAGGCACCGACAGCACGCTGCAGTTCTGGGCACACTTCCAGTCGCTCGACACCATCGCGCCGCTAGTCACCCAGTCGGCTGCGGGCCGGCTGCGGATCTATGTCGCCAGCCCGGGAGTGCTCAGCTTCTCGGGGGTCGACTATCACTGGCCGGCCGAATCCGCGGTGCCACCCCAGCGCAGCGACGATTGGCATCACTATGCCTTCGTGAAACAAGGCGGGCAGTTGGCAATCTATATTGACGGCAACCAAGTCGCGACGGGGCCTGCACCAGCCGGCATCGCCCCGTTCCGCGTCAGCAGCACACTCTCGCTGGCCATGGGCTTCACCGACGCCGGTGGCGCGGGCGAATACGCGGGCATCGAACTCGCGAACACCGCCTTGCCCGCTGCCGCCATCGCAGCCCGTTACAGCAGCGGAATTGCTCCTGAGCATGTGTCCCCGACGCACACACTGACCGCGTCGCCGTCACCCACCACAATCCTAAACAGCCCGACGTCGACGGCGACCGTGCCGACGTCAGTATTTGGGCGGACGTTGACTGCGCTGCGGAGCACCGCCACGGCACTCGCCTACGGCAAAGCAACAATGACCCGCCGTGCCATGCAGACCAGTACCGCCGTGAGTGGACTCCAGCAGACCCTGGTCGCCGCCGCAGCCACCCGCTGGGCCAATCTCGAGAAAACCGACGTCGCCCAGCAACGAACAGCGACCAAGAAAGCCATCTTCGACACGACCCGCACCGCGACACCGCTGCGCATCATCGTGACCGTCGGCACCAAGCTCCCCACCATCACCGCGCCGGCGACCCTGACCCCGACGCGGACACCGACCGCGAGTCGGACCCCCGACACCCGCTTCAGCCCGACCGCATCCAAGACCGCACTCGCCACCAGCAGCGCGACGCCGACCGCGTCGACGACACCCTCGCGCACCAACACGCAGACCCCCCAGCCGACGCGCACCAAGATTGTGGTGACCGAATCACCCACAGCGTCGGCGACCGCGACAATCGACACCGCGCGGGGCACCCTGACCCCATCGAACACCGCAACCCGCACGCGCACGCCGTTGGTGTCGCCGACCGCCCAGCCGTTCGGGCTGCGCACGACCGCTTTCGCGGCATTACCCGCCGCACTGCGCGCCCGGGTGCTACAGCACCTCGCAGACCAACGGGGCACCGTGGGCACCGATTGGGCGAGTGTCACAATCGGTACCGATGCGATTCCCTACTACCGACCCGACATCGGCTGCTGTGAGCTCCCCGCCTACTACGAAATCCCACTGTACGCCGATGCGACCCGCAGCAAACCCGCCGGGTTCGTCATCGTCACCAACGACGAACCGGCCCGGCAAACCTCCGAAACCGCGTTGCCCCACGACTACCCCATCGCACATTGGGATTCGCAGGGTACCGCGCCGAGTGTGTTCCTCCTCAAAGGAGCGATCGCGACCAAGGGCATCGTGACGCTCTGGAAGCTCGACACGCTCAGCTACGTCGCCGTCCAAAACAACCAAATCATCAATCGGATTGGTACCCTTCCCGCCCTCATCGAAGGGCTCAGTGACGAGACCTTTGCCCGCTACAGCAGCGAAGCAGACGCCTACAGCCGACTCGCCTATGCACCGAGCAATGCGGCCGGCGTCGACGACAGCGCCTACAAGTACGCCGGTGCGCAGGTCACGACCAGCGGTCCACAGAAAAAGGACGTCGTCGGCACGTGGAATTACAGCACCGTCGACGTCCACGAAAACTTTTCGCTCTATCGCGACGGGTATCTCAAGGCGTTCGCCCCGCTCATCGGCCAGCTCAAGAGCGATGCCGCGCGCCAATGGGGCATCGAACGCCGCCGCGCCCCGGCAGTTGGGCGGTGGAGCATCGCCGCACCTGCCAGCAGCACGACCAGTGTCATCGTGCCCGCACGACTGTCGACGACCGCGGGCATCCGGGTCACTGACCCCTCGGGGATGCTCGTCGGCGCCCCGGTCATCGGCACCGGCATCGGCGAGTACGTGCGCTTGTCGGTCACGACGCGGGCACTGGCGAGCGGCGAGCTCCCCGTCGCCACGGTCTCTGTCACCGACAGCACCGGCGCGGTCCTGACCTACACCTTCCACCTCATCGACAACAACACCTCGCGCGTCGTGCTCCCCGTTGCACCGACGACCCGCCAGTCACGTGCCTGGTCGAGTTGGACGACCTGGGTCGCCGGCACCGCACTCGAGCAACGCGACTACAATCAGTTCACGTCGAGTGGCTGTGCGTCAGGCTGTGGCCCGACTGCCTGGATGATGTTGTTCGGCTGGGCCGATGCCAAAAGTACCTATCCAGTCGCCTCGACCACCCAAGTCTGGCGCCGCTGGAACGCGTACCGGGCCGGCGGAACCAACACCGGCTCGGGGACCAGCGCCGACGCCGGCACGGTACTGGGCGGCATCGCCCACAAGACAAACACAACGGGCAATGAAAACACCGCGATTCTCTATATCCGCGGGGTGGTGGGCACCTTCTGCGTGAGCGGATCGGGCGCGACCGCCCCGTGGGACATGGACGGAGCCCGCTACTACCTCTCGTATGTGGGCACGGGCATGGGTCTGGTCGAAAGCCACAACGTCGTCGGCTATCACGAAGACCGCATCAAAGCCGATGCCAGAAACGAAATCGCCGTCAACAAGCGCCCTGTCATCCTGGGGACCGGCTTCCTCGCCCACTACCCCCTCGCCTGGAAGTACCAATATCGCACCCGCCCCGAGTCATGGAACGAAGGCTGGTTCGACGGCGACGACGTCGTCATCGACGAGCAGTTTTATGTCAATAGCGGCTGGGGTGGCAGCGGCAACGGCTGGGTCTCGGCCGGGACATGGTTCGCCGGCAGAATCACCCCATAGCAGCCGATCGACCAACCAGATGCGACACCCCCCGGCACTGCCGGGGGGTGTTTGTCTAGACGCGCCGCTTGTACCAGCCGACCAACCCAATCGACAACCCCGAGACGATCAGCGCCGCGCTGGTGACGGTCATGAGCAGCGGTGTGCCCACGCGATCGGTCACCACGACGGCGGTGGCCGGCCCGACGATACCGGCAAACGAGATAATCATCTCTTTCAGGGCTGCGACGCGCCCACGTTGCGACGGATGGGTGATGTCGGCATAGGCGGCAGCCAGCGCCGGTGTGACGAGACCAGCCGAAAACCCGGAGACGAACGCGAGCCCGCTCAAGATGCCGAAGGCAGGGTAGAACGCGACGCCGATGTACCAGGTCATGTGGAGTGCCAATCCGATGGCGATCAAGGGGAAACGACCGTACCGGTCGCTCAGGCTCCCCAGCCCCAGTTCGGCGATGGTGGTCGCCAATCCCATCACGCCCACGACCAACCCGAACATCGACGCGGTGTACCCGGCGGTCTGGTAGAGGGCTTCGAGGGCTGAGGGCTCGGTGGCCACCCACGCATAGACCCAGATGAAATCGACCCACAGCAGCACGGCGATGATCCACAACGGCCGCGGTGGGTCGCGCAGCACAGCCAAAAACGAGACCGATTCGTGTGTGCCGTCGGCTGCTGCCGCGACGTCCCGCGATTCGGGGACCAACACCAGCACGGCGACCACGGCCACCAGTGCCAACGCAGCCGACACATAAAACGGCATACCGAAGCCGTACCAATCGTATAAAACGCCACCCAGTGTCGTCCCGAAGATATTCCCCATACTGATACCGCCACTCACCAGCCCCAGCCACTTGCCGCGCTGTGCTTCGGGGGTGATATCGGTCGCCGTCGCCATCGCAGCCGGCATGATCCCGGCGTTGGCCATCCCGAGGACGAAGCGTAGCCCCACGAACACCGGGAAGGAGTCGAACAGCGGTGAAATGCCGTTGATGACGACCATCGACACCAACCCGATGACGAGCATCGGGCGGCGCCCCCAGCGGTCGACCAGCGTGCCGGCAAACGGGGCAGCCAGCAGATTGCCGAGAAAGAAGCTCAGCGCGACCCAGCCCAGGGCACCCATGCCCATGCCCAATTTGGTGAGCCAGGGCGCCATCAGCGGGTAGGGCATGGCGTGTCCGATGAACATCATCGTGATACAAAAGGTCAGCACCACAATCACCGCAAACGGGTGTTTGGGGCTGTGTACAGGTGTGTCGGTCGTCATGTGTTCCTTTTCATGGGGTCGGTACCGTGCGATACGCCGGCACCCGCAGTGTGACGACGACAGCCGTCGCCAGAATCAGCACCCCGGCCACCTGCAACACGGAGACCGGCGCGTAGGCGCTGGTCAAATAGATCGAACTCAAGGGGCCGAGCATTCCCCCCACTGCCACGATCATCTCTTTGAGCGCGGCGACACGCCCACGCTGGCTGGGGTCAGTCATGTCGATGTAGGCCGCACCCAACGCTGGGGTCACGAGGCCTGCTCCGATGCCCGACACCACCGAACAGCAGAGCACCTGCCAGTAGGTGTCGAACGACGCCACACCGAGATACCAGGCGATGTTGAGCAACATGCCCGCCGCGATCAACGGAAGCCTACCGTAGCGATCACTCAAACCGCCGGCGACGAACTGCGTCACCGTCGTCGCCAATCCGAACACGGCTACCACCACCCCGAACATCGTCGCCGTGTAGTGCTGTGCGTTGTAGAGATGCGACAACATGGCCGGCTCGGTCGCGACCCACGAACAGACCCACAGAAAATCCACCCACAGCAGCAAACCCAACAACGCCAACGGCCGTGGTGGGTGGCGCAGCACCTCCCACATACTGACGTGCGCGGCGGCTTCGTGCGTGGTCACGCTGCTGCGCGTCTCGGGCACACTGAGCTGCACCAACACGAGTGCGACCGCAGCCAGCGCCGCCGATACGTAGAACGGCGCTGCGAACCCAGCCGCGTCGTACAAGACGCCGCCCACCGTCGGCCCGATGATGAGCCCGACGCTGATGCCACCGGTCACGAACCCGATCCACTTCGCACGCTCTTCGACCGGCGCCAGGTCGGCCGTGCTCGCGATGGCCGCCGGCATCACGCCTGCGACTCCCAGCCCGAGCACGAATCGCAGCACCACATAGACCAGAAACGAGTCATAGAACGGAATGGCGAGATTGTTGATAACAATACTCAACAAACCGATCAAGAGCATGGGCTTGCGCCCCCAGCGATCGACCAGTCCCCCGGCGATCGGGGCGCCGATGAGATTCCCCAGCGAAAACGCAAAACTGAGCCAGCCCAGCATGCCCAGGTGCATCCCCTTGGAGGTCAGCCACGGTGCCAGCACTGGGTAGGGCATCGTTTCGCCCACGAAGGTCATCGCCACACAGGCAGCCAAGAGCATGATGACCGCTTGCGGTCGCCGGGACGTCTCACGCATACAGCACTCCCCAACGACCGCGGACGGTCATTCTTCGAAGAACGTGGCAATCTGGCTGAGCGGTTTCTTTGTGATGACTGGCACCTGGCAGTCGTCGGCAGGGTAGCCGACCGGCAGCAACAAGAAGGCACGCTCGTTTTCGCCGCGGCCGCAGATGTCGGCCAAAAAACCCATCGGGCTGGGGGTGTGGGTCAATGTCGCCAACCCGGCGGTGTGGATCGCACTGATGAGCATGCCCACGGCGATGCCCACCGACTCGGTCACGTAGTAGTTTTTCCCCTTGCTGCCGTCGCTCTTGAGGTGATACGACTCGGCGAAGCAGACGATGAGCCACGGGGCGATATCGAGGAACGGTTTGCTGGCGTTGGTGCCCAGCGGTGCCAGGGCGTTGAGCCATTCGGTGGGTGCACGACCGGAGTAAAAGGTCTGCTCTTCGACCTCGGCGGCGCTGCGGATACGGTGTTTGACCGACGGACTCGAGATCGCGCAGAAATGCCACGGCTGTTGGTTCGCACCGCACGGCGCGGTCCCGGCGGTCAACAGCACGTCTTCGATGATCTGACGAGGCACTGGGCGGTCGGAAAACGACCGCACCGAGCGACGGCGCTGCATGTGCGCGCGGAATTCCGCTGCTTTGGTGAGCATCTCGGCCTGCGGATACTCGACAAACGTCGTGAGCGGGTGGTACTGGGCTTGCATCGCATACTCCTTTGTCTGCGGGCTGTTCAGCCGAGCAGTGTGGTGAAAAGGGCGTTCAGCGCACGGATATCGTGGCGGATCGTGTCTTGTTTGTTCCAGAGTTCGCGGGTGATGTGTTCGTCTTCGGTGAGGGGCATCGCGAGGACCTGCACGCCCATCTGGGCAATCGTCGCACGCTCCGCCTCGGTCGCCGACAGGGGTTGCAGCCCGTCGGCAGCCAGACGTTCGATCTGCGCGGGCGTCGCCGCACGGGTGTTCAACGCGACGCTGTCGATGACTCCGGTCCCCAACAACCCGACCAAGTGTGACACATGCCCCACGCTGTCGAGGTGCTCGGTCTGCCCGGTCTGGGTGGTGGTGTTGGCGATGTAGAGCACGTGGGCGCGCGTGTCGGCCAGTGCGGTACGGATCCCTTCGGGGAGCAGCACCGCGTGGATGGTCGTATAGAAGCTCCCCGGCCCGATGACGACCAGATCGGCCGCCCGCACTGCCTGGAGCACCGCCGGCGTCGCCCGCACCACGGGTTCGAGCCGCGTGTACGCGATCGCCGCTTTGTGCGGCGCCCGGACATCGACCTCGCCCACACAGTCGCTGCCGTCGATGAGGCGCGCGCAGAGCTGGCTCGATTCTTCGGTGACGGGTAACACGGTGGCGGTGGTGTCGGCCAAGGCCGAAAGTTCGCTGACGGCGGTGGCGAAGTTGCCGCTCTCGCGGTAGAGCGCCGCGAGAATCAGGTTCCCCAGTGCCATCCCCGCCAACTGTGGGATCCCCGCGCCGTCGAAGCGGTGTTGCAGCAACCGTGCCACCAGCGGGTCGCGGGCGCTGCTGGCGATTGTGGAGCGGACATCGCCGGGGGCGGGCATGTCGCCGCCGATGTGGCGCGCCAACCCGGTCGATCGGCCGGTATCGGTCACCGCGATGACCGCGGTGACGTGTGTGCCGTAGGGCAGCGCCTGCAGCACCGTCCCTGCACCACCACCGCCGCCAAAGACGACCACCCGCTTCTGGGTCATGCTGCCTCCTGTCGCCGGACACTGGGCGAATCGCTATGGTATAGTACAAATATTCGAAGATTCAAAGAGTCACGCATGCGGTTCCTCTGTGGCGTCCTGTTGCTCATCGGTCTGGTCGCCTGCACCACCCCGCGGCCCGCGAGTGTGGTGTCGTACCGTGTCGAAACCCCCACCAAAGAAGAACTGGTCGCCATCGACATCGACGCCAACGGCTACGTGACCCGCCGGCTGCGCACGCAGACCGACGAATTCCAACTCTCGGGTGCGGATTTTGCGTTGATTCT
Source organism: Chloroflexota bacterium (assembly GCA_046046485.1). Taxonomy (GTDB): domain Bacteria; phylum Chloroflexota; class Chloroflexia; order Chloroflexales; family Roseiflexaceae; genus UBA965. Next base: position 8,106 of record JBJOJU010000081.1, read on the forward strand.
CGACCAGGTACGCGCTGCCGATTTGCCGGGGATGCGACTGGGCGACGGGGCAGACGCCGCGGCGACCGCCACCGTCATCCACACCATCACCACCGCCGACACCCGCGTCAGCTTCGTCGACGCGGCCACCCCTGCCAGTGTCCAGCCACTCATCGTGAGTTTTCAACGCGTGATGCGCGTGGCAATCACCACCCCGGCCGACGCGCACCCCTGACCGGCACCCTAGAGGACCGCTGGTTCGCGGATGAACGCCTCGAGCAACTGTACCGTCGCCCACAGATCAGCGGGGTCGACGGCTTCGAACGCGGTGTGCGTGTAGCGCGTCGGAATCCCGATGAGCAACGCCGGCAACCCCGCGCCGATGAACGACGCACCGTCGGAACCATAGTTGGCATAGACTCCGTGCTGCACGGGGAAGCCGTGGCGAGCAGCCAGATCGACGCAGTGCCACAGCAAGCGCCGATCGTACTGGATCGCCGCGTCTTTGTGGACGAGGGTGGCACCCTTGCCCAGCGCCGCGTCGTATTCGCGCAACCCGACCGTGGGCACGTCGCCCGTCAACCCCACGTCGAGCGCGAGCACCATGTCAAAGTCGCCCCGCACGGCCATTGCCCGGGCGCCGTGGAGGCCGTTTTCTTCTTGGATGGTGGCGGCATACCACAGCTCGCAGCCCAGTTGACTCGGGTCGAGGCGTTGCAGGATGAAATCCATAATAGCCAAGGGCATGCGGTCGTCCATTGCCTTGCCCGAGAGCAGCCGACCGATGCGTTGGACCGGGCGGTGCCAGATGACCGGCGCGCCGACGTGGACCCCGAGTGCCACTGCTTCGGCACGGGTCGTCACGCCGATGTCGACGAAGACATCGCTGAAATCGAGATGGGCTTTGTCGACCTGCGCCTGGGTCATCACGTGGCCACTCGCCGCCGCGAAGATCCCACTGGCGACGACACCGACCCGCCCGATGACCTGGGCGGTCTGGCCGATGGCGTAGCGGCGGTCGGGTGCCGCGCGCCGGGGGCCTTGGGCGGTGTCGAGCAAAAGGAAGCCGTCGTCGGTGATGGAACGCACGACGAAGCCGATTTCGTCCATGTGGGCTTGGATGAGCACGCGCGGTCCGCTGCCGCCCACTTTCACCACCAAGTTCCCCACCCGGTCGACGCTGATATCGCTTGTATAGGCACTCCAGCGTTCGATGAGCGACTCGCGCACTGCCGCTTCGGCGCCGCTCGGGCCAGGGATATCGCAGAGTTGCGACAGGATATCGTAGAGTGCTGCTTCGCTCATCGCGTCCTCCTGGTGTGGTTATTCGCTGTCGGTGACTTTGCCGATGTGAGCAAATTCGCCGGGGTTGAGCCCTTCGGCGACAGCCAGTGCCCGAGCGGCGTGCTGCAGCGGGATGATTTCGGCCAGCGGTGCATACGCGAGGGCCGGCAGCACCGTCACCGGGTACGGTTTGGGTTCACTCACCGGGCCGATCAACCAGACGGAGCTCCCGTAGCTGTGCAACTCGTCGGCCAGCCGGACATCATAGCCCAGCGTCG
>JBJOJU010000119.1:0-4570 GCA_046046485.1 Chloroflexota bacterium
TGCCCCACGACGCCGACATCAGCATTGCCCGCAGCCTGCAACACATCGACGACGTCGAAGGTGCATTGGTCGCCCGTGCCCTCCGCGCCGGGTTGATCTGTGCCGATGCTGCCCCTGACACCTTCGAGGTCGAGACACTCGCCCACGCAATCGCCCGCGTCCACGCCCTGCAGATTCAGCTCGACGAAGCCGCGCAACAGCCGTTGCACTCGTTTCTCCGCGGGCAGCTCATCGTGCCACTGGCATATGCACTCACCCGCCACCCCGAAACGGTCCAACCCCTCATCGACGCGCACGACGAAGCCGCGCTGACGGCCTTTTTACATACCCAGGCGATTCTCAGCGCCTGCCGCGAAATCCAAGCTACAGCGTACGAGACCGCACTGCGCCACATCGCGACCATCCCCACAGCCACGACCCGGACATGGTTGACCGCACTGCTGCCGCACAACGAAGCGCACGTGCAGACTCAGAGCCACACCGTCGCCAGCTGACGCACGACTTCGAGCGCAATCGCCGCGATGGCCACCAGGCTCATCCGCTCGGCGATGGTCCCCCGCGGCCACACCCACAACAGCACACCCAGCGCCCCGAGCAACACCACCACTCCGGCAGCCGGTACGGTGGTGAATTCGACACACTGCGCGTAGCGCGTCACCACCCAGCTGCCACACGCCCAGAGTGCCACCGCCGTGCCCACTACCCAGGCTGCCAACGCCCAGCTTCCCCGCGCGGCGCCGGGGGCGCGGGTATACCACGCCAGCGCGGCCAATACCACCACATCGACTTCACCGAGGCGCGCGAGCCCCGACACGGGGACCAACGCCGACAACAGCCACGCCGCCACGATGCGGGGCATATCAGCACGCGGCCACCCGAGCGGCGGGGCAGCAACGCGCGCGACGAGCCACCAGATCACCGCCGGCAGGATGACGACCCGTGGCCAAGCGTGGACGAGTGCGAGTAGGCTATTCATCCTGCACCGCCAGGCCGCTGCTGCGCCACAGCGCCCAACCGAGCACACCCAGGCATGCAAACGCCGCCCACGGGAGCTGCGCCACCAGGCGTTGCTGACTGTCGACGAAGCCGACGATGTCGCCGCTCCAGGCGTTGCCATACAAGCCGAGACTCGTCTGCAACCGCGCGACCGCCCCCGTCACCGGCAGCAGACACCACAGCAGCAGCACCCCGAGCGCGCGGCGATCCCACACACGCACCTGCCCGACGGCGCTCAGCAACGGCCAGAGCAGCACGCCCGCACCGACACGGTAGCCGCCGCTGGCAAGCACCGCAGCCACTGCCCACCAACACCACACAGCCGTCAGCTCGCCCGCGACCAGTGCACTCGTCAGCACCCACGGCACCACGGTCACCGCTGCACTGCTGTTGAGGCCGACGAGTGTGAGCGCCACACACCACCACGTCTGTTGATGTCGCCCCTGCCACCTACACGCCGCCGCTGCAGCACCGGCGACCACTACGACCAACGCATCGAGTCCGATCGGCCAGGCGAGTGCGCCCGCCAGGTGCAGCGCAGGGACGAGCGCAGCGACCTGCACATGCCGCTGGCGCGTCCAGAGCGGGGTCGTCGCCACCACGAGGACGCACAGCCAGCGCAGCCACGGATCGAGAGGCGCCCACTGCATCGCACCGGCGACCCCCACCAACACCCGCTGCCACCCCGGCAGCGGTGTGACGATCAGACCGACGAACTGCAACGGCCCCGGCACCGCACACAGTACCCACCCCAGCCGCGTCCGCCGGTCGAGCTGCAGCCCGAGTATGCCCGCACTCGCAACAGTGAGCGCGACGACACCGAGCACCCCCCAGGCCGGCACCACGGTGACGCCCAGCAGCAGCAGCAGGTGAAAAATGTCGCGTCCCCAGCGGCGTTTCGTCGGCATATGTGAAAAAACGAGGGGCAATCGGTGATTGCCCCTCGCCCCGTACGCAGGATGAACTAGGCGACTGCGTCGCTCTGGGCAGCCAGGCTGCGCAGGACGTAGTGCAAAATCCCACCATTGCGGTAGTAGTTGAGCTCGCCCTCGGAGTTGATTCGCACCTTGGCGTTGAAGGTCGTCGTCTTGCCGTCGAGGCTCGCGACCACCGTCAACGTCTGCCCCGGCTGCAACGACTCGATCCCCTGGATGTCGAACGTCTCGCGGCCGGTCAAGCCGAGCGACGCGGCGTTCTGCCCATCGACAAAGGTCAGTGGCAACACGCCCATGCCCACCAGATTCGAGCGGTGGATCCGCTCGAAGCTCTCGGCGATGACGGCGCGTACCCCCAAGAGGAACGTCCCCTTGGCTGCCCAGTCGCGCGACGAGCCCATGCCGTACTCTTTGCCCGCCAGAATCACCAACGGTGTGGCTTCTTTTTCGTACTGCATCGCTGCGTCGTAGATCGACAACTGCTGCCCCGTCGGAATGTGGACGGTATACCCGCCCTCGACGCCCGGGACCATCGCATTCTTGAGGCGAATATTGGCGAACGTGCCACGCATCATCACCTCGTGGTTGCCACGGCGGGCACCGTACGAGTTGAAGTCGGCCGGCGCCACATCGTGCTCTTCGAGATAGATGCCTGCCGGCGAACTCTTGGGGATGTCGCCAGCCGGCGAAATGTGGTCGGTCGTCACGTTGTCGCCCAGGATCGCCAATGCCCGTGCACCACGGATCGACGTCATCTTGGGCAGCTCCCGCGTCATCCCGCGGAAGTACGGCGGGTTCTGGACATAGGTCGATTGGTTGTTCCAGGTGTACAAATCACCCTGGGGCACCGGCAACGCATTCCAGGTCTTGTTGTTGGTGAACACATTGCCGTACTGCGAACGGAACAAATCCGCCCCCAGCGCCCGGTGCAACGCGTCGTTGATTTCGGCTTCCGACGGCCATATGTCGGCCAGGTACACCGGCTTGCCATCAGACCCGATGCCCAACGGCTCGCTGTTCATGTCGATGTCGACGGTACCCGCGATCGCAAACGCGACGACCAACGGCGGCGACATCAGGTAGTTGGCTTTCACAATGGGGTGGATACGACCCTCGAAGTTGCGATTACCGCTCAACACCGCCGACACTACCAAATCGCCCTGCTTAGCAGCAGCGCTGACCGCGGTGTCGACCGGGCCCGAGTTGCCGATACACGTCGTGCAGCCGTAGCCGATGACGTTGAAGCCGAGTTGGTCGAGATATTGCTGGACATCGGCCTTCTTGAGGTATTCGCTCACGACACGCGAGCCCGGTGCCAACGACGTTTTCACATACGGCTGGCGCGTCAACCCACGGGCAACGGCTTTCTGGGCCAACAACCCAGCGGCCATCATCACCGACGGGTTCGACGTGTTGGTGCACGACGTGATCGCGGCGATGACCGCGGCGCCGTGGGCCATCGTGGTCGCTTTGCCGTCGACCGTCAACGCCACGTGCGAATCGGCATAGGTGTCGCTCCGTGCGCCGGCGACCGCCGTCACGGCGGCACTCTGCTTGCCGAAGACCTTGTTCATCGCGTCGTTGAACGACGTCTTGAGGGACTTGAGGGCGACCCGGTCCTGCGGGCGGCGCGGGCCGGCCACACTCGGCTCAATGGTCGAAAGGTCGAGCTCGAGCAGCGAGTTGAAGCTGGGTACCGGCATCCCGTCGACGCGGAACATCCCCTGGGCCTTGGCATATGCTTCGACCAGGGCGATCACGTCTTCGTCGCGACCCGTGCCGCGCAGGTAGCGCAGCGTTTCGTCGTCGATGGGGAAGAAGCCACAGGTCGCACCGTACTCGGGAGCCATGTTGGCGATCGTGGCGCGGTCGGCCAGGCTCAATGCGCTCAGACCATCGCCACAGAATTCGACGAACTTGTCGACCACGCCGTGCTTGCGCAGCAGCTCGGTGACCCGCAGCACCAAGTCGGTGGCGGTCGCCCCGGGTGCCAGTTTGCCCGTCAAGCGCATCCCGACGACTTCGGGCGTCAGCATCGCCAACGGCTGGCCCAGCAACACGGCTTCTGCTTCGATACCACCCACGCCCCAGCCCAAGACACCCAGTCCGTTGATCATCGTGGTGTGGCTGTCGGTGCCCACCAGGCTGTCGGGCAGTGCCACCTGCGCACCGTCGATGGTCTTGACGAGCACGCCTTTGGCCAGGTATTCGAGGTTGACCTGGTGACAAATCCCCGTCTCGGGGGGCACGACGCTGAAGTTGGTGAAGCTCTGTTGCCCCCAGCGCAAGAATTCGTAGCGTTCGCGATTGCGTGAAAATTCGAGGTCGGCGTTCAACTGCAACGCCATGCCGTTGCCGAATGCGTCGACCTGCACCGAGTGGTCGATGACCAGGTCTGCCTGGGCCAACGGGTTGATCCGAGCCGGGTCGCCGCCCAACTGCTTCATCGCATCGCGCATGGCGGCCAGGTCGACCACCGCTGGGACACCCGTGAAGTCTTGCATCAACACCCGAGCCGGCTTGAATGCAACTTCGCGGCTGCCGGCACTCGCCGGCGTCCAGCGGGCCAGTGCTTCGACGTCGTCGGCACTGGTGAATCCATCACCAATATTGCGCAGCAGCGCTTCGAGCACGACTTT
>JBJOJU010000163.1:0-4927 GCA_046046485.1 Chloroflexota bacterium
TGCCCACCGGCGCGGCCATGATCTGTTCGACGCAGGTCACATCAAGCAGCCGGGCGTTGACCAAGACCACGGGCTCGTTGCTGGCCAGCAATTTGAGCGGCCAGCGCCCCGCGCCGTAGACATCGGCCAGGTAGCCGCGAGTAATCGCCTGCGGGGCGCCGTAGCGAGTGGTCAAGCGCTCGCGCAGCGTCCAGATCCCGCAGCGGATATCGGCCGCGCTGCGCGTATACGTCAGCGGCAGCAGCGAACGGTACCCCTCGTCTTCGAACAAGACAATCGTCTGTGCCATTCCTACCGCCCTCGGCGCAACACTGCGGTAATGGCAGCTGCCACCTTATCGGGGTCGTGGCGCAGCACCCGCACGGTGCGGCTCTTCCCCGGGTCTTCGAGCGACGCCGTCATCTGCACGACCGCCGTGGCCAGGTCGGTTTCGACCACCACCGAGCCCTCGACGATGACGTCGCTGCCGGCGCCGCGGTCTTTGCCGTGCACGATGGTCTCTTCGTATTCTTCGGGCGCCAAGTAGACCGGCATCTGGTGCGCGGCGGCGTAGATCCGCTGCACCTCGGTGTCGACGCGTTGGGCATTGACCAGTACGAAATCCGGCGCAAACCCACCGTAGCGCACGATCTGGCGCACGTGGTCGCCCACCGTGTACCCGCTGGTCAACCCCGGTTCGGTCATCAGGCTGCAGATGTAGATTTTCTTCGCCCGACTCGCAGCCAACGCCGCGCGGATCTCGGGGATGAGCAGATTGGGGATGATGCTCTCGTACAGGCTGCCCGGCCCGAGCACGATGGCGTCGGCCGAGGCAATCGCGTCGAGCGTCTGCCGGGTCACCTGCAAGCGGTCGCTGCCATTGGCATCGAGGACCACGTCGACCACGTTGCGATCGGCGTAGTGTTCGTTCTGCGTGATCCGGTCGCTCGGGCGCACCCGCTCGCCGTTGTCGAGCACAAACGTCACTTGGATGGGCGCCGGAGTGGGCACCACGAAGACGACCTTTTCGAAGTCGAACATGCTCGACGCCCGGTAGTAGTACTCGACCGGGTCCTGGACCGGGGTGATACACGTCATCGCGTCGACCGACCGCCCCAGACTCGCCAGCACCAGCATCCCTGGCCCACCCGACAACACCGCCAGCCGCGGTGCGCGGTCGGTTTTGCGGTAATCGAGCAAGACCTCGTCGGTGCTCTGGGCGGCAATGGGGATGACCACTTTGTCGCTGAGCGTCCAGATACCCGCACTCAACGTGCCGAACCCGATCGCCAAAAACAACAACCCGCGCCAGATCTGCGGGATCGACTGCAGCGTCAGGTAATAGAACACATTGGGCAACTCGAGCGTCCGGTAGAGCTCGGCGAGGATATACGCCAACCCCAACGCGAGAATCGCCACGCCGACAAAGGCCAGCGCCAATGGTTTGATGAGATGTGACAACGTCGACAACCGCCGGCGGATGCTCAGCATGACCGCTCCTCCCCCACAGAAAACGACATCACGCCGGCCGCTCGGTATATGCCCGCAGGGCACCGAGGAGCTGGTCGCGGATATAGGCAGCCCGGGCTTCCGTGACCGCTTCGAAGCGCGTGGTAATCACGGGTTCGGTGTTCGACGCACGCAACAACCCCCAGCCGTCACCGAAGTCGATGCGCAGCCCGTCGGTGTCGTTGATCTGGTGCGTCGCCGCAAAGACGCTGCGCACGTATTCGACCGCGGCAAACTTGCGCACGTCGTCGAGCTCGATGCGTTCTTCGGGCACTTCGGCGAGCGGGGGGAACGGTTCCAACGCCGCCGAGAGGCTTTTCCCACTGGCCATGATTGCCTCGATGAGACAGCAGCCGGCGAACGTACCGTCGTCGAAACTATGCCCCGGTCGATTGTTGAAGACATGCCCGCTCAATTCGCCGGCCACCGGTGCGCCGAGTTCGCGCATCTTGGCAGACTGGTTGGTATACCCGGTCTTCCACATGACCGGGGTGCCGCCGAACTGCGTGATCGCCTCGGCCAAGACCTTGCTGCACTTGACGTCGAAGACAATCGGCGCCGAGCCCTTGGCCAGGGCAGCCTGCGCCAACACGATCATGTAGCGGTCAGCAAAGACCATGCGGCCCTGGTCGTCGACGACGCCCAATCGATCACCGTCGCCGTCGAGCCCGATGCCCAGCTCGGCGCCGTGGGTTTTCACCGCCTGCATCAAGTCGCGCATGTTCTTTTCTTTGAGGGGGTCGGGGTGGTGATTGGGGAACGTCCCGTCGGGCTCGATAAACAGGGGCACCACGGTGCATCCCAACCGCTCAAAGACCCGCACACCCAATGGGCCGGCGACTCCGTTGCCGCCGTCGAGAACGATCTTCATCGGCCGCGGCAGCGTAATCAATTGCGCGATATGCTCGACATACTCGTCGTCGACCGACACGCGGCTATAGCTCCCGCTGCCGCTGGCGAACACCCCTGCGATGGCGATGCGGCCCACTTCCTGGACCTCTTCGGAGCTCAAGGGCACACCGCCATACTGCGGCTCGTAGTGGCGCATCTTGAGCCCGTTGAACTCGGGCGGGTTATGACTGGCCGTGACGACGGCGCCGCCGTCGGCTTTCAGATAATCGACCGCGTAGTACATCACCGGCGTGGGCACCATCCCGATGTCGACGACGTCGCAGCCCACCGACTGCAGACCGCGGGCCAAGGCCGCCGCAAAGGCCGGAGACGTCAACCGGGCATCGTGCCCGACGACGATCCGCTGGCTGCCTCGGTTGCGATAGAGGGTGCCCGCGGCTTTGCCCAACTGCTCATAGACGGCTTCCGACAAATCGGTACCCACGATGCCACGGATATCGTATGCGCGGAAAATATCGGGGCGGATGGTCGTCATGATTGCTCCTCTGTCGCAGCGGCGCCTGCGTTCAGCAGCGCCAAAAAAGTCGCTTCGTCGATGACCGGCACCCCATGGCGCGCGGCGTCGGCGATTTTGTTGCCGCCGGGTTCGCTCCCCGCCAGCACGTAGGTGGTTTTCTTCGAGACGCTGCCCGTCGCCTTCCCGCCGTGGGCGGCGATGAGCGCTTCGGCCTGCTGACGCGACATATCGGCGAACGAGCCGGTCACCACGATGACCACGCCCGCCAGACTCGATCCGGCCAGCACCTTGGCACCGCCACTGGTCTGTAGGCCGGCGGCGGTGAGCTTTTCGACGAGTGCGCGGTTGGTGGGTACGGCGAAAAAGTCGGCGATGCTCTGAGCGATCCCCATGCCCACACCGTCGATGACAGCGATGTCGGCAGGGGTCGCATCTGCCAACGCCGCGAGACTGCCGAAGTGTTGGACCAGCAGCTGCGACACCGTCGTGCCCACCAACGGGATGCCCAGGCTCACCAGCACGCGGGCCACCGGTTGTTTTTTCGCTGTGTCGATCGCCTCGATTAATTTGCTGATTTTCTTTACCCCAAAGCCCTCAATGCCGGCGAAGTCGTCAGCTTTTAGGGCGAAAATATCGGCGACATCGGTCACCATCCCCCGCTCGACGAGCAGGGCCGCTTGCTTTTCTCCCAGACCGACGATGTCGAGTGCCTCGCGCGAGACCGCGTATTCGATGCGCCGTTTGCGCTGGTCGAGGCAGCCATCGGTATTCGGGCAGCGCCAGGCGACTTCGTTTTCGACGCGTACCAGTGCGGTGCCGCACGACGGGCAGTGGGTGGGGAAGCGCCAGGGCACCTCGGTACCGTTGCGTTCCGCCAACACGGGACCGATGATATAGGGGATGACGTCACCGGAACGCTTCAAATTCACCGTGTCGCCGATGCGCAGATCGAGTTTTTCGATGAGATCGGCATTGTGCAGGCTGGCATTGCTGACCGTCACCCCACTCACGAACACCGGCGCGATCTCGGCGGTGGGGGTGATGTTGCCGGTGCGCCCCACGGTCACCACGATGTTGCGCAAGATGCTCGTTGCCTCGCGAGCCGGGAACTTGTAGGCCAGCGCCCAGCGCGGGTCACGCCCGGCGACACCCAACTCGCGTTGCTGCGCCAGCGAGTCGACCTTGAGGACGACGCCGTCGACCTCGTAGTCGAGTTCGTCGCGCCGCTTCATCCATGCGTGCGCATAGGCCTTGGCGGCGTCGTAGGTCTCGCAATAGCGTGCATCGGCGTTGACCCGGAAGCCGTACGCCTGCAGCGCCTGCAGCGTGCCCCACTGGGTATCGGGCCAGTGCCCGTTGACCGGGCCGATCGCATAGGCAAAAAAGCCCAGGCTCCGCTTGGCGGTGATCTTGGGGTCCTTTTGGCGCAGCGAGCCCGACGCCGCGTTGCGCGGGTTGGCAGCGGGTTTTTCACCGGCTGCGATCAAATCGGTGTTCAGTTGGGCGAAATCTGCGTTACTCATGTAGATTTCACCACGCACCTCGACCGAGGCCGGGATGGGGTAGCTGACGCTGGAGTGCAGGCGCCAGGGGATCTCTCTGATGGTCTTGATGTTGATGGTGACATCTTCGCCCACGTCGCCGTCGCCCCGGGTCGCCGCGGTCACCAACACGCCGTCGCGATAGGTCAACGCGATGGCCAGGCCGTCGATTTTCGGCTCGACGACCCAGGCGACGGCCTCGGTGCCCAGCAGCTTGTAGACACGGTCACGGAAGGCGTCGACTTCGGCTTCCTCCATGCCGTTGGCCAGCGACAACATCGGCTGCGGGTGGCGGACTTTGGCAAAGCTGTTGTCGACGGGGATAGGCAGCGACTGCGTCGGCGAGCGGGGATCGGCGAATTCGGGATGTTCTGCTTCGAGCAGACGCAGCTCGGCCATCAACGCGTCGTAGATAGCGTCGGGGACCTCGGGGTCGCTGAGCACGAAATATTTGAAATCGTAACGGGCGATGCTGTCACGCAGATCGCGGATACGGTGTTCGACAGCACTCATCGGCTTCCTCGTCTAC
>JBJOJU010000182.1:0-4136 GCA_046046485.1 Chloroflexota bacterium
CGGCACCAACCCGAGTGCGTACGCGGTGACCGTCGCATCGATGTCGAGCGTCGCAGCGGGGGTGATATACAAAATGGCGGCTGCTGTTTCACGCGGGGTTGTACTCTGCTCGCTGCTGCCACAGCCGGCGAACACGAGCCCGAGATTCAACACGAGCAGTGGCTTCACCAACGACGAGATGCGTCGATGCATCGTACACTCCAGACAAACAGACGACGTGCTGGCATTATACCACGCGGTTTTTGGTCGTCTCGGTCGACACGCTGTCGCGGAAGAGCGGGTAGGCCGGGTGGTTTTTCAGGCGCTCGATTGGCCACCCACCCGCGAGGACCTCGGCGGCGAGGGCACTCCCTTGACGCGCCAAGACATCGCGACCCTGCAAGCGATCACGCGACGCCTGCTGTGCGATCAGGTGCGCCACCGAATACGCAGCGCCGAAACGACCACGATACATCTCGTACGGGAGTCGCACCGAGATTCGCGCGTCGTCACAGAGTCGATAGACCGCGGCGTCGCGTTCGCGACGGTAGCGCTCGTCGATGGTCGGCCCATCGACATACAACTCGCGGAGGTACGAAATCGGATAGTTCCCGACTCGCACCATGACGTCGTTCATGCGATTGCGATGCCGTATGTTGGGCATCTCGAGGAAGTCCCAATAGACGAAATCTGCCCCCGCTGCGGCCACCTGCTGCAGGACGATCCCCAGCGCATAGTCGGTGTCGTTGATATAGGGGACCAACGGCATCAACGCCACACCGACCGGGAGCCCCTGCCGTTTGAGTGCAGTGATGAGCGTGAGTCGTTCGGCGTACGATGCAACTTTATCTTCGAATTTATTCTGTAAGTCAGGCACATGCGACACCAAGGTCACCACGACCATCGCAAACCGCCGGTCGTGGATGTGTCTGAGGAGTTCGACGTCTTCGAGCACCGTGGGGCTTTTCGTCATCACCACGACGGGTTGTGCGTGCTGCGCGAGGACCGTCAACACCGCACGGGTGCGGCGAAACCGTTGCTCGGCCGGTTGGTACGGGTCGCTCTCGGCGACGATACCCACGACATCGTCGGGACCGAGCGTCTGGAGCTCAGTGGCGGCGCGCTCGGCGATATTGGGCATCAGTCGCACACTCTCGTTGAGCGGACGATTGCTGGTGCCCCAGCCGGCACAGTACGCGCAGCCGAATTCACACCCTTCATAGATATGGGTATGGAAGCGAGCCATCGTCGCGTCGTCGATCGTGGCTGTTGCCTGCCCGAACAGCGACGGTCGATTCACATCCACGAGAAAAAGGGGCATCGGTGGCTCCGGGGTTCAGCGACGTTTTTTGGGTTGGATGTCACGCAGAGATTCACGCATCAAAAGTTCTTCGTCGCTGACTTCGACCGGCAGATCCATGGCGATGCGCCACTGCTCGATCTGGGCTGGGGTCAGCGGGACTTCCGGCTTTTCGTCGTGATAATCGGGTTTGGCACTGGTCTGGCGGGCCATCTGTTGCACCAACACCGCATTGGGCATTACCCGCATGCCGTATTGGTGGGCTACATCGATGATACGGCGGTCGGCGGTGACCAACGCCCACTCCTTCGGGCGCGCGGTCGTCTTGATCCGACGGATAATCTGGGCGTCCGCGTCTTCGGGCGACAAGGCAAAGTGGCACGAGACTCCGTAGCCGTTGAGCGACTGCTGGTGCCCGTAGACACCGCGGTCAAAGACGACGACGACGTGCCGGCCTTTTTTGGCAGTAGCGACCCGTCGCAGCTGCATCACGAGTTTGAACTCGTCGTCGTGATCGCTGAGGCTGATGTCGGGCATACTGCCGATGAGATTATGTCCATCAATCAGGTAGTTCATGGGTGTGCACAAAAAAACGGAGCCGTCGACCGACGGCTCCATCGCAGTGTTCCGGTAGGGTTATGGTATCACAATCCCTTTGATAGTAATCGGGTCGACGTCCCAGGTGCCCTGCTTCTGCATCCAATCGGTAGCACGGGCGCGGAACTCGTAGCTCCCTGGGCCATCTGGGCTGAAGAGTGCTTCGCTCGATCCGGTACCCGGCTGCCAGTCGATCCACTCGCCGCCGTCTCTACGCACCTGGACGTCGTAGTACTGGATACCACTGACATCGTCGCTGCCGCCCCACTTCACGTAGACCGAGCCACCTTCCATCGGGGCGACTTCCTGGACCCACGCGGTCGGGGGCATGTTGTCGTAGCGCGGCACCCACATCATCGCGTCGAAGCGTAGACCCTGGCCATTGTCGCCGGTGATGTCGTTCAACGACACTTTCGAGAAGCCGGGTTTCATGTTGTAGATACCGAGTGAGGCCCATCGCCCGCTCTGCAGTGCCTGGTCGACCCAGACTTCACGCTGCTCGCCGTTGTTGTTGACCCGATAGATCGCCTGCCGGCTGGCCGCTTTGCCACACGGCGGAATGAACGCCATGATTTCGTAGTAGTTGTTGTCGTTGAGCGTCGTCTCCCAGCTGGCATCGTTCTCGCCCTTGGCGACGTCGTTGGTGCCGATGGTCCAGGCATGGGTGCCGTTCAGCCCACAGTAATTTTCGTACCACTCGACCTTGGCGGCGCTGTTGTAGCCCGCTGCGCCATTGTCGATGATGACCGTACCGGGCGGGAACGCCGTGTTGGCAGCTGCCGAATCGACCAAGCCGCCAGGACCGGGGTCATTGCCCATCCAGAGGAAGGTGACCTTGACCCAGTCGTTGCGCACCATGCCCAGCCCATCCCAGAACGCACCGTCGGCGATGTCGATGCCGTTGCCGATGGTCACCTTGCGGCCGAACATGTCGAGCCCGCCGTTGTAGCCAAAATCGACCGCCGCCTGCGCCATCGGCATACCAGTGGGCAGATCGCGATAGAACCGCCGCTCAGGCGTCCAATACTCGTCGTTGGTGTTCCACGGACCGACATCCCAGACCGGCACCACGATGCTCTTGTCTTTGTAGGTGACACGCACCATGAATTCGTTGCCGCCTTGGCTCGAGAGCACCTTCCACGACGGGAGGGCGACGAACCAGGCACGTTCGGGAATTCGATATCCGTTCGCGGTTTTCTTGCCGACCAGACCTTCGCGGGTGGCACGCACCGAATACGTGGGTGCAAAACCCTGTTGGAAGGCCGGTGGGGCTTGTGTGGGAGCCGGTTGAGCGGTTTCGGAGGTCGATGAACCGTCCGATATCGGTGGTGCTTCTTCGGCGAGTGCCACAAACGGCACCGTCACCAGCAACATCACCAGCAGCGCAACCCACCCGAACACGGTATTCCGACGATACATGCATGACTCCAGTGTGGCGCGTGGTACTGCTCGCACGGACATCGATCGAATCGATGAACCACAGTAGACGCGTAATTGTTCTGTCGCTTTGACAACTACACAGTGCCGTACGACATAGGTATACGTTACCCTGCTGACCCGATACTGTCAAGAAACGCAGATGACAAAATCAATACGTGCAGTGCGGTCCACTGCACGTATGACGGTCAGACGCTATTCGGCAGCCGGTGCAAACGCACTGTGGATCAGGCGGGCAAACCCGCTGATTGCATCGCTGGCGAGCGGGTCCGACAGGAACACACCGTCGGCACCGATCGGGCGATAGACATAGATGGCGACGAGGTAGGTCCGATTCGCCGGCGTTGTCACAAAGCCGACATCTGCCTGCATGTCTTCGATCCAGCCAGATTTATGGGCGACCACGACGTCGTCGGGCAATCCCCGCACCAGGCGGGTCTTATCGGCGTTTTCGCGCATCAGCAACAGGATTTCGCTGCAGCGCTCGGCATTCAACGTCTCGGGGTAGAGCGCGAGCAACGGCCCGTCGCCCTGACTACAGCGATAGATGGCATGGAAGACCGTCGCCATTTCGCGGGGGGTCGTGCGCAACATCGGGTCTGCATCAGTGAAGGGTGGCTGCCCTTCTTCCTTGGGGCCACCCTTGATGGTGTAGTTGAGCGTGCCGATGAGGTACTCACGGGCTTCGTAGGGCAGGTTCTGGTAGGTGTGCTCGAGGCCTAAGGCATCGAACATGGCGTTCATGTCGATGGCACCTTGATAGGCCGCTTCGGTCCCCTGGCCACCCATCGAGGTCGCGAGCATTTTATTGGCAGCGATATTG
>JBJOJU010000222.1:0-2649 GCA_046046485.1 Chloroflexota bacterium
CTGGGGAGCACCGCCGACATCACCACCGTCGCTGAGGTCTTCGACTTTGGCCGCGATTACCTCGGCCTCCTCAAGGCAGCGATCATCGCGGCGGGGATAGTCCCCCCTGGCATGGAGCACGCCGACACCGCACTGGCCGATGTCCTGACCAAGTTGGTCGGCCCCGGGCACGGGCTCGAGCTCATTTCGTCGGTCAACGACATCCCCAAGGGGTCACGTCTCGCGGTGTCGACTAACCTATTGGCGGCGCTCATCGGCGTCTGCATGCGTGCGACGGGTCAGACGACCCACCTCGTCGACGGCCTCGCCGAAGACGAACGACGGCTGGTCGCCGCCCGCGCCATCCTCGGCGAGTGGTTGGCCGGTTCCGGCGGCGGCTGGCAGGATTCGGGTGGTGTCTGGCCGGGTATCAAATATATCCACGGCGTCGAGCCGACTCCTGATGACCCCGAGTACGGCGTCAGCCGTGGCCGTCTGTTGCCCCAACACACCATCCTCGACGACTCCGTCGTCTCGGCTGCTACCCGCCAAAAACTCCAAGACAGCCTGGTCGTGGTCCACGGCGGGATGGCCCAGAACGTCGGGCCGATCCTCGAAATGGTCACCGAAAAATACCTCCTCCGAGACCGCGCCGAATGGACAGCCCGCCACGATGCGATCGGCTACATGGAACAGGTCCGTGCTGCCCTCGTCGCCGGCGACATGCAGGCCCTCGGGGCAATCACCACGGCGAATTTCGCCGGCCCCATCCAGACCATCATCCCCTGGGCGACGACCCGCTACACCGAAGGCCTCATCGCAGCGGCCCGCGCCCGGTTCGGTGCACAGTTCTGGGGCTTCTGGATGCTGGGGGGGATGTCCGGCGGGGGCATGGGCTTCATCGTCGATCCGGCGATCAAAGCCGAAGCACAACAAGCACTCCAAGAAATTATGGACGCCGAACGCGAACGGCTCCAGCACGCACTCCCGTTCGCGATGAAACCCGTCGTCTACGACTTCGCCATCAACGAACGCGGTACCTGGGCGACGCTGTGCAGCAACGTCACCAACATCCTGCCGCCTGGGTATTACGCGTTGCACATGCCGCGGTTGCTGCGCACCGATCCGACCACCGTCAACCCGACCCGCCGAATCGAACTCGACCGCTTCGGGGCAGCTTGTCTGTCACGGCCCGAGTTGGCGCGCTTTGTGCCCCTGCTGTTCGATCAGATGCTACCCCACCTGGGGGCCACCGCCGGGCACGGTGCGTCGCTGCAACAGGCACTGCACACCAACGGATTCGATCGCGAGCTCCACGAGCAGATCCGCACGGACATGTTGGCTGGTCGCATTGGTCTGATGCAGAACCGACTCCCCGCGAGTGCCACGCTCCGTGACGTGCTCCCCACCGATGTGAGCGACGCGACGGGTCCAGTCGGAGCGAGCGCGCGCGTGCGTGGCGACGCAGCACTGCGCAACGGCGAAGTCGCCGTGGTGTCGTTGGCCGGTGGTGCCGGCAGTCGCTGGACCCAGGGTGCCGGTGTCGTCAAACCGCTCCACCCCTTTGCACAATTCGCCGGCCGGCACCGCTCGTTCGTCGAGGTCCATCTCGCGAAGACGCGCCGCAGCGCAGCAGACTACGGGGCAGCCCCGAGCCATGTCTTCACCACCAGCTACTTGACGCACGAACCGCTCAGCCGTGCATTCGACGCGGCGACCCATGACGGGCGCGTCGCCGGGTACCCGGGCAGCGTCTTGTTGTCACCCGGGCGTTCGATCGGGCTCCGTTTCATCCCGATGACGCGCGACCTGCGCTTCGCCTGGGAAGAAACCCCTCACCAGCGCCTCGACGTGCAGAAAGAGAAAATGCGCGAGTCAGTACACGCCGCGCTGCTCGCCTGGGCACGCAGCAGTGGCGAGGGCAGCGACTACACCGACAATCTCCCCCTGCAGTGCATGCACCCGACCGGCCATTGGTTCGAAGTGCCCAATATGTTTCGCAACGGTGTCCTTGCACGGCTGTTTCGTGAACAACCCAATGTGCGCTACCTGATGCTGCACAACATCGATACACTGGGTGCCGCGCTCGATCCCGACGTCTTGGGGCTGCATATCCAGAGTGGGGCTGCGTTGTCGTTCGAAGTCACCGCCCGGCGCATCGACGACCGTGGCGGCGGATTGGCCCGCGTCGACAACGCAGTCCGGCTTGTCGAAGGGCTGGCAATGCCACGCAGCGATGCCGAATTCGCGCTGCGCTACTACAACACCCTCACCAACTGGATCGACATCGATGCGCTGTTGGGGTTGTTCCAGGTGTCGCGTGACGACATCGTCGCCAGACCCGACCGCGTCCAAGCAGCGGTGCGCGCGATGGCACAGCGCATGCCGACCTATATCACCATCAAAGACGTGAAAAAACGCTGGGGCAACGGCCAAGAAGACGTCCTCCCGGTGGCCCAGTTCGAAAAACTCTGGGGCGACATGAGCGCCCTCTCCGAGTGCGACACCCGCTTCATCGCCGTGCCGCGCATCCGAGGCCAGCAACTCAAAGACCAGGCCCAGCTCGACGGCTGGCTCCGCGACGGCTCCGCCGCCGCCATCGAAAAACTCTGTGCGTTCTTGAGCTGAGCATACGCCTACCCAGCACGGGCACCTATTAGCGATTGATAC
>JBJOJU010000258.1:0-5437 GCA_046046485.1 Chloroflexota bacterium
TAGAGCGAGCTGCGCCCGGGGGGGATGCCGAAGCGGAGTTCCAACAAGCGCGCGATCATGTCGAACCCGCCACCCGTGCTGCGCCCGCGGAAGATCAACCCACCGCCGATGCCCGTGATGACCCCGCCGTACAAACAGTACAGCAACGGGTCCGCCGTCACCGCGGGGATCAACGGCGCGCTGTAGTCAATGGTGAGTGACATGAGTGCAATACAGTAGATTGTGCGCAAGGCGAAGCGCCACCCCCCGAGAAAGCGCTGTGCAATCAGCAAAATGGGAGTGTTGATGATCAACATCCACGCGCCGATCCCGATGGGGAGCTGCAACCAACTGGTGAGCATGAACGAAATACCGGTCACGCCGCCCGAGACGACGTCGTTGGGGATCAAGAACATGCGCGTGCCCACGGCGACGAGCAGGGCACCGACAGTGGTCAGCGAGTAGTCACGCAGAATCGGCCAGACGACCTGCCAGGCGCGGGTTAACCAGGTACGCATCGGGGAGCCTTTCGGGTGCGTCGATCGCGCCGTCGCCGGGTCGTGTCGCGACGGCGTGTGCTTTATGTCGAGTGAAAAGAACGGCAGTGGGACGGCTGGTACTATAATACAGAAAAGAGACCGAGGCAGAGATGATCCGTATCCTTCCCCCTGCGATTGCAGCCCAAATCGCCGCTGGCGAAGTCGTCGAGCGGCCGGCGTCGGTCGTCAAAGAGCTGCTCGAAAACAGCATCGACGCCGGCGCGACCGAGATCAGCGTCGCCGTCGTCGGCGGCGGTGTGCAAGAGCTGACGATCCGCGACAACGGCAGCGGCATCCCCGCCGACCAGATCGAGACGGCGTTTGCCCGCCATGCCACGTCGAAGTTGACGGTAGCCACCGATTTGTTCAACATCGCCACGCTGGGGTTCCGCGGCGAAGCACTCCCCTCAATCGCCGCAGTGGCCCAGGTGAGCTGTACCAGTCGCCAGAGAGATGCCGCCAACGGCGTCGAACTGCGCATCGCCGGCAGTGAGATCCAAGACAAACGCACCGTCGGTGCACCGGTAGGGACGACCTTTGTCATCCGCAATCTCTTCTACAACTTGCCGGTCCGCCGGCAATTTCTGCGTTCGGCGGGGGCCGAGACCGGAGCGATCGCGGCAGTGATGACCCACTATGCGATTGCTTACCCGGCGATCCGCTTCACCCTGCTGGTCGACGGTAAACCCCGCATCCAGACCGACGGCAGCGGCGATACCCGCACCGTCGCATTGGCGTTGTACGGGGTAGATGTCGTCCAGCACCTGGTGCCGATCCAGTACCAGGCGGGCGACGGGCCGTACCACATCGGTGTCAATGGGTACGTCTCGGATGCGACCGTGCACCGCAACACCCGCGAGGCGATGCATATCAGCGTCAACGGGCGCAGCATCGCGGCTCGCGGTGCGGTGTCGGGGATGATCGACGACGCCTACCACACCGTGTTGATGAAGGGGCGCTTCCCCATCGTGATGCTGCATATCACGGTCGACCCGGGGAGTGTCGACGTCAACATCCACCCCACCAAGAGCGAAGTGAAATTCCGCGACCCGGACTATGTGCGGCGGCACGTGAGCGACGCAATCCGTGCTGTCGTCGCGGCGACACCGGCGATCCCCAGCTGGGAGGTCGCACCACCCGCGCCAGAGCCGTCCGCTGCGCCCAGCGACCGCAACGCGCGCGAACAACGGCTGGACTATCTCTCAGACCTCGACCGGCGCCCCAGCAGCCCACCGGCGCGCAGCGGGGGCGCACGACCGACGTATCGCCGCAGCGACGACGAGCCGCTCTTCCCCGAGACACCGCCGCCACCCCAGCAACCCGCCTTGCCTTTCGCTGATGCCCAGGCGGCGGGGGCAGCGGTAGCCGGCATGTTGGCAGACCAACGAGCTGCCCAGAGCGGCGCGCTCCCCGAACTGCGCGTCATCGGCCAACTCGCTGGCTTGTATATCTTGTGCGAGTCGCCGGCCCACGAGCTGTACATCATCGACCAGCACGCCGCCCACGAACGCATCAACTACGAGCGCCTGATGGCCCAGGCGGCGCAGGGGAGTATCGATGTGCAGCGGTTGCTCATCCCACAACGATATGCGTTTGTCCCCCAGGATGCGTTGCTGTTGCTGCAGCACCACGACGAATTGCAGCGCTGGGGCTTTCGCATCGAAGACGGGAGTAGCGGAGGGAATAACGACATCGTGGTCCACGCCATCCCCGTGACCGTCGCCCCGGCGCGCTGCGAAGCAGCACTGCTACAGATTGCCGCGGCACTGCGCGACGCTGGGGGCAGCCTGCCGGCCGACTGGCAAGAGCAGATGCTGATTACCCTGGCGTGCCACACGTCGATCCGCGCGGGGCAGTCGTTGTCGATTGCCGAACAGACCGCCTTGCTGACCCAGATGCGGGCGTGTGCCCACCCGCGCACCTGCCCACACGGCCGCCCGACGATCATCGCGATGCGGCTCGATGCCTTCGCCCGTCAGTTCGGGCGGATTGTCTAGCCTGCGTGCACGCCCGTTTTCGCACAGCGCGGCGCCCACGTTACCCGCGACCGTCGCACAATCCATGGCGGTGAGACGGTTCTTTTTCAATGGAAAAGTCGGTACTGCGTGGGTTGTTCGCACCGTGCACAGCGCAGATTCTGCCCGTCGTATCTGTTGGACTGCGGTGCCTCCAAGCCACGAACAGCACGGTTTTCCATGAACATGGCTGGTTGCGGGCGTGGAAAAACCGGCTTCCCGTCTGCTGCATATCGGCTGCCGGGAACGGTCGACGCGCGCGGGGAACACATGGGCCGGCCCGGTGTAGTGCACCCGCTGTGTGGGGGAGCAGGTTTTTTGTGGCGCTGTGACCGCGACACACCGGAAAAACCAGCCTGCACACGCCGGCCGAGGACCCCACCCGAACACTACGAGGACCACCAGCATGCAACCCGTCATCATCATCGGCGCCGGAATCGGGGGACTCATCACCGCACTCAGCCTGCACGCCGCTGGCATGCCCTGCGCCATCTACGAATCGGTCGACGAAATCCGGCCGCTGGGCGTCGGGATCAACCTGCTGCCCCATGCAACGCGTGAGCTGGACGCACTGGGTGTCCTCGCGCCCCTGGCCGCAGCGGCGGTCGCACCGACGAGCCTGCGCTACTTCACGCGCCGCGGCCAGCAGATCTGGAGCGAAGCGCGTGGTCAGGCAGCCGGGTACCAATGGCCGCAGCTGTCGATCCATCGTGGCGTCCTGCAGCAGACGCTGCTCGACGTCACCCGGGCGCGCATCGGCGCCCACAACATCCACACCGGGCACCACCTGCAGGCGCTCCACAGCGATCGTGCCGGTGCGACCGCCCAGTTCACGGCCGGCCGGCGCGGCACAGAACGCGCGACCGTCAGCGGCAGTATGGTCATCGCCGCCGACGGGATCCATTCGGCCGCCCGGGCGCTGCGCTACCCCGACGAGGGGATGCCCCGTTGGAATGGCTCGTGGCTCTGGCGTGGAACTGCCATGGTCGAGCCGGTGTTCGACGGGCGCACGATGGTCTGGGCGGGGCATCCCGACCACAAATTTGTCGGCTACCCGATCCGCGACCTGCCCGACGGCAGACAAGTCTTCAACTTCATCGCCGAGTTCCGCACCGACAAACGGGTCCTCGCCGAGCGCGAAGACTGGAACAAACCCGGGGAGCTCGCAGACTACATCGACCGCTTCAGCGATTGGTCGTTCGACTGGCTCGACGTGCCCGCGCTGATCCGCTCATCAGCAGGCACCTACCGCTTCCCCATGGTCGACCGTGACCCGTTGCCCCAATGGACATTCGGGCGCACCACCCTGCTGGGCGATGCGGCACACCCAATGTACCCAATCGGCTCCAACGGGGCATCGCAGGCGATTCTCGATGCGCGCGTGTTGGTGGGGTGTCTGCGTGCGTACCCCGACGACGTCGAACGCGCGCTCCTGCGCTACGACGCCGTGCGCCGGCCAGCGACCAGCAGCATCGTGCTCGCCAATCGCGGATTTGGCCCTGAGATGCCGATGAAACTGGTCGAAGAACGCGCCCCCGACGGCTTTGCCCACATCGACGACGTCATCACCGCTGCCGAGATATCGGCGGTGACCGAAGGCTACCGGGCGACCGCCGGCTTCGCACTGGCCGACCTCAACAGCGGCCATTCGCTCGCCGAGCGCGACTACCGCGACTGACAGACGCCGGTGTGCTCTGTACAATAGCCACAGACTATTTTTTGGGTCGAAAGGACACACACCATGACCGAAGCCGCTCTGGCGTATGCAGCAGCCCGGCAAACCGAGCACCTCGAACACCTGAAAGAACTCATCCGCATCCCCAGCATCAGCGGGATGTCGGTCCACCACCCCGACGTGCGCCGCGCCGCCGAATGGCTGGCTGGCCACCTCAACACCACCATCGGATTCAGCAATGCCCGCGTGGTCGAGAGCGTCGGATTGCCCCTCGTCTATGCAGAGCGCCTCATCGACCCCGCCAAGCCGACGGTGTTGGTCTATGGCCACTTTGACGTCCAGCCCATTGATCCGATCGAGTTGTGGAAAACCGTCCCCTTCGAACCGACGCTCATCGGCGACAGCCTCTACGCGCGTGGTGCGGTCGACGACAAGGGTCCGACGATGGCCGCACTCAAGGCGTTGGAATCTCTCCTTGCCACCGATGGGCTCAACATCAACATCAAAGTCTTGCTCGAAGGCGAAGAAGAATCGGGCAGCGAGTCGATTTCGGACTATGTCACCAACAATCCGGCTGCCCTCGCCTGCGACTATGTGCTCATCCTCGACACGGGGATGGTGGGCAAAGACATCCCCACCATCACGCATTCGTTGCGGGGCATGACGTATGTCGAAATCACCGCCCAGGGCGCCAAGGGCGACCTGCACTCTGGCGGCTACGGCGGCATCGCCCCAAACCCGCTGCAGGCATTGGCGTGGGTGTTGGGCGACTTGAAGGGTCGCGACGGCCACATCAACCTGCCCGGTCTCTACGAGATGTTGCGGCCGTTGACCCCCGCCGACAAGGCGATCCTCGATCGCCAGTCGCAGGAACGCGGGCCAGCGATGATGGCTGCTGCCGGTCTGTCGTCGTTCCCCGGCGAAAAGCAGTATTCGGCGATGGAACGGATGACCTCGCGCCCGACGTTCGAGGTGCACGGCATCATCGGCGGGTTCGTGGGCGAAGGCACCAAGACTGTCATCCCCGCCGAAGCCCGTGCAAAAGTGTCGCTCCGGCTCGCCCCTGGCCAGGATTCGCGCCAGGTCTTTGATCTGCTGCGCGAGCGAGTCAACGAACTCGCCCCCGAAGGTGTGACGATGGACGTTGTGTGGCTCAACGGCGGCGAACCACTGCTGCTGCCCCTCGACGCACCGGTGCTCAAGGTCGCAGCAGCAGCGTACGGTGCCGA
>JBJOJU010000193.1:0-9866 GCA_046046485.1 Chloroflexota bacterium
TTCGTAGCCGTCGGTTTTCGCGTCCACACGGCAGAACTGATAGGCAGATGCAAACAGCGGAATCATGGCCACGATCTGCCCGAGCGTCCCTGCTGGCAAGAAATTGTTCTGCCACAGCAGCAGGATGGGCGCGAAGACATAGGTGAGGTAGTCGACGATGTCGTCGAGGCGACGACCGTCGAACCACGGGACGGTGACCGACACACGAAAGCGACGGGCAAGCGTCCCATCGGTGCTGTCGATAAACACTGCTGCGAAGCAATACCAGAGCGCCAAAACGACATTGCCGCGTATGGCTTCCATGATGGTGAGCATGGCCAAGATCGCACCGCAGGCCGTATAGATATGCACGGCGATTCCAGCCAACGTCATCCAGCGTGAGCTGTGTTGTTGCATCGTTAACGTTCCTTCAGGGACACTTTGTTGCTACTATACCATCTCTGCAGCCCCACGCGTTCGCGCCAGCACAGGTGTGCCACCCAGAGTGCGTGCCCTACCCATTCGAGCCACGGCCGCTCGACGGCTGCCAGTCCCGGTGTAGGCAGCGCTGCCAACGCGCGTGAGCCGTCGATGATCCAGTGATAGGCGGGAATGGCACTCCAGCTCAAGAGGCTGCCCAGTGCGGGCAACACCGCTGCCACGATCGTCGCGAGGGTCCCGCTGGCCATTGCATAGGGTACGACTGGTGTGATGATCATGTTGGCGAGCAGTGACCACGGTGAGGGGATCCCCAGCCGGCACACCATGATCGGTAGTGTGGGGATTTGGGCGGCGAGTGTCGCCGCCAGGCCTTCTCGTGCCCAATCGAGTGAGCGATGACCGATGGATGTGCGTGCCAGCCAAGCATCGACAGGGGTCCCGTAGACGACCAATCCGAAGGTCGCTGCCGTGCTCAGTTGGAAGCCGAGGTCCCACAGCGCAGTCGGGTCGGCGGCGCTCATCCCAAACACAGCGACTGCGATGATGTTCCACAGGTCACGCGGGCGCTCGACCCATTTGCCGACGACGATGACGACGCCCATCACGCCGGCCCTGACCACCGCCGCCGACGCGCCGGTGAAGAGCACATACACGGCGATCAATGCGATGGGAATGACGAGTGCGGCGGTCCCGCCGATCGCACAGCGGCGCAATACCTGCTGGCACAGGGCCGCCACGATGGTGATATTCCACCCAGAGATCACCAAGATATGCGACGTGCCACTGCGCCGAAACGCCGCTGCGATGGTGGGGTCGATGTCGCTACTGATCCCGAGGAGCATGCCCACCACGACACCGGCGACGGGTTCATGGAAGGTCCTTCGGATCACATTCTGCGCTGCACGCCGGTTGCGTTCGAGGGCGATGCGCCAGTCGTCGGCGCGCACGACGACGGGTGGGTCGTGGGGGGTGATGCTGCCGACGATGTGTTGGCGGATGAGGCTGTCGGTGTATGGATGTTCACCACGGATGAACGGTCGGAAGGCCCCGTCGACTCGGACCACCATCCCGCGCTGCAGCAGATCGTCGTCGGGGAGTTCGAGCACGGCGCCCCAACCAGTCGTCGACCGCAGCGTCAATCGTTGGACATGCCAATCGCGCCTGATGTCGACGATCTGCAGCTCGCGTGCCCACTCGTTTTCGCGCAGCAGCGGGAGTGCATCGTAGGCAGCCATCCGCACCGCCCCGGCAACCACGACCAGGCACAGCAGCCCCACGATTTTTCGCTGTATGAAAAATGCACCCCACCCACCGCACAGGAGCACCGCTGCGATGCCGATGGGTCCGACTGACGCATACGTGCTGATGCCAACGACCCACCCCAAAACGGTTAACCACACATTCGGCATCTCACACCTCCATAGCTCCTACCGTCTGAGCGGGTGAAAAAGGTACGGGGTGGCGGTGTTGCGTGTGCGGAAGAGACCGTCTACTATAGAGAGTATCCCGTTGACATGTGAAAAAGGATTTTCGATGTTCGAAATCACCGGCTTGACGAGCCAACAAGTGAAAGAACGCACGCTGCGTGGCGAAGGAAACGCCGCGAGCTTTCGACCCAGTCGGAGTTATTGGGATATCATCCGGGCGAATTTATTCAATATTTTCAACAATATCTTGTTCGCCATCGGCGTCGCCCTGATTGCTCTCGGGCAATACAACGACGCGCTGACCAGTGTGGGCCAAGGGCTGGTGAACGCGATTATCGGGACCGTCCAAGAAATCAATGCAAAGCGCAAACTCGATCGCATCGCCCTGTTGACGCGCTCCAAGGTGCATGTGGTCCGTGACGGCGGTTTGCACAACATCGACCCGGCCGAACTCGTACGCGGGGATATCATCCGCGTCGGGGTGGGTGATCAGATTGTCGTCGACGGCACCGTGCAGGGCGAAGGCCGGGTCGACATGGACGAGTCGTTGTTGACCGGTGAGCCGGATTTGGTGGTGAAACGCGCCGGCGACACCGTGTTGTCGGGCAGTTTTTGTGTCAGCGGCGAGGCGTACTATGTCGCCGAACGTGTCGGCAACGACAGCTACGCCAACCAATTGACCAATAGCGTGCGGAGCTTCCAAGTCGTCAAAACCCCGCTGCAAAACCAGATTACGTTTGCCGTGCGGCTCGTGACGGTCATCGTGGCGATTATGAGCGGTGTGATTTTGCTGCAGACCGTCATCGAGAAGTTCCCCGTCATCCGCACCGTGCAGATCTCGGCCGTGTTGTCGGGCCAAGTCCCCTACGGTTTGTTTTTCTTGGTGGCATTGGCATATGCGGCTGGTGCGGCCACGATTGCACAGCGTGGAGCGCTGGTGCAGCAGACCAATGCCGTCGAGTCGGTCAGCAATGTCGATGTGTTGTGCATGGACAAAACGGGGACGCTGACTGCCAATCGGCTGCAGTATCACGATATCCACCCACTGGGCGAGCACGACGCCGAAACGATTAAGCGTCAACTGGGCCACTTCGTGCATAGTTTCGCGGCGCAAAACACCACGGGTGAGGCACTCGCACGGGCACTCACCGGCGAAGCGCTGACGCCGGACGTCGAGATTCCGTTTATATCGGCGCGCAAATGGAGCGCACTGTCGTTCAACAGCGGACCTGCTGCGGGGGTGTATGTGCTCGGCGCGTACGAAATGTTGGCACCGAAGTTGGCCGACGACGCCGCAACCCCGGTCGCAGCGCTGTTGACGGCGCTCAACGAATGGTCGAATCGTGGGCTGCGGGTGTTGCTGTTTGCGACGTCGACCGATACCAGCACCCTCAGCACCGATGGTGAGCCGGTGCTCCCCGTGTTGACGCCGGTGGCACTCGTCGCGCTGTCGGACGAGATCCGCCCGATGGCCAAAGAAACCATCAAAGCCTTCCTCGACATGGGCATGCAGCTGAAAATCATCTCGGGCGACAACCCCCACACCGTCGGAGCCCTCGCCAAGCAAGTTGGGTTCCCCACCGATCTGCGTGTCGTGGCTGGTCCCGACTTGGTCGGGCTCGACGAGGCTGACTTCGATGTAGCGGTCACCACCAACACCGTGTTCGGGCGCATCACGCCGCAACAGAAAGAGCAGATCGTCGATTCGCTGATCCGCCAGCACCGCTATGTGGCGATGATGGGCGACGGCGTCAACGACGCGCTTTCGTTGAAAAAAGCAAAGGTGGGTATCGCGATGGAGAGCGGGAGCCAGGTCACCCGCAACGTCGCAGATATGATTTTGTTGAATGATTCGTTTGCGGCGCTGCTGCCGGCCTTTTCGGAAGGCAAACGGATTGTCGCCGGTCTGACGATTTCGCTCTACCTGTTCTTGTCGCGCGTGGCGACGTCGGTGTTGATCATCATCATGGTCACCATGATCGGTCTCGGGTTCCCCTACGAACCGTCGCAGGTGGCGTTGACGCTGTTCACGGTGGGTATCCCGTCACTGCTGCTGACGTTGTGGGCGAAACCCGTGTTGCCTCAGCCGAATCTGCTGCGGCGGCTGGCGCTGTTTGTCTTCCCGGTCGCGTTGGTCACGGCGATCTGTGGCCTGGGAATCTACACGTATTTCTACACGCACATCCTCGAGGGTGTCAGCAATGCCGATATCCCCGTGCGCGCGATGGAACGCTGGTCGGAGTACACCGGACTGACCTTTTCGACGACCAACGGCACCTTTGCGGTCGCCGCTGCCACCATCGTGGCCCAGACCGCGCTGTCGATTTTCGTGTCGATGACGGCGTTCGGGTTGATTCTCTTTTTGCAGCCGCCGGGGAAATGGGCGACCGGTTGGGTTGACGAGGTCAGCACCGACAAGCGCCCCGCCTGGATGACTCTCGGTTTGACGTTGATTTTCTTGGTGGTGCTCTATGTACCGGCGTCGGCGAGCTACTTCGGGCTCGTCGCCCCCGGTGGCCCCGAACTGAAGTTCTTCGCCATCCTGCTGCCGGTCTGGTTCCTGGTGTTACGCACGATCTGGCGCGGGCGATATTTCGAGAAACTCATCACCGTCGACCAGAACGACGCCTAAGCGACGTCGGGGTCGACCCAGGCCTGTGTGATGCCCAAAACCCGTGCCAGTGCCTCGTGCACCGGCACGGGTATTTCGTGCTGGCGAGCCAGATCGGTGATCACCGCCGTGCCCGGTGTAGGGATGTGCACTGTGGCCACGAGAATCGGCACGGGCATCGGCGCATCGGTCAGCCCCAGTGCCCCGAGGGTGACTGCGCTGGTCAACACTGGCCGCCGGAACACCTCGACCGTCTCATCGCGCAGTGTGACGCGCCAGCGGTGTGCTTCGGGCTGCATCCGCAGCGCGCGTTCGATTTTCTGAAAGACGTGGATTGCCTGCATCAACGTGGCTCCGGCGCCATGGCGATGAGCATAATCAACGGTTCGTCGCCCGTGTTTTCGACGGCGTGGAGGGTGTCTGCCGGGGCGACGATCACGGCGCCTGGGCCGCAGCGCTGTGTGGTTTCGCCGACGGTGAAGCGGCCGCTGCCCGACTGGACATAATACATTTTGTCATGCCCGCGGTGGAGGTGTGGTGGTTGCTGTTGCCCGACGGCCAGGCAGTCGATCCCCACCAGCATGTGTTCGCTCTGGTAGATGGTGCCTTTGTACCAGCGGTCGGGAGTGACCTTGATGTGTGCAGAGAGTGTGGTGTGCATGATGCCTTCGTTTCGTAGATACACAAAACACCGTTGCATTGCAACGGTGTCTTCTGAATGGTGGAGCCATAGGGATTCGAACCCTAGACCTCCTGCGTGCAAAGCAGGCGCTCTACCAACTGAGCTATAGCCCCGAGTGTTGTTTTGGTGGGCGTAGGTGGACTCGAACCACCGACCTCGATCTTATCAGGATCGCGCTCTAACCAGCTGAGCTATACGCCCGTGTCATCACAACGAGGTGTAATATAGCACGCGAAAACAACCGCTGTCAAATCGAATTTCGCAGATCCGTGGAAGTCGTCCACGACCCCGCCGGTCCCTGGGTGCCGCGGGTATAATGAAGCTATGAATGTACTCTTCCGTACCCTGCAGGTACTCTTCGGTTTCGCTGTGCTGGTGATTGGCTGTGGTGGTGCCCTCTGGTGGGTGCCTCGGGTCACCGCTGCGCCGACTCCCACCCCGACGACGGGACGCGTCAGCACTGGTGCGCGGCTCCCGCGGATGACGGTCATCGGGCGCAGTGTCGAAGGTCGACCCATCGAGGCGTACCACTTTGGCGCAGGTGAACGCAAACTCGTGTTCGTCGGTGCGACACACGGCGGCCCAGAACGCAATACCCAGCAACTCGCCCGCATGCTGATTGACTGGTATTCAACGCACCCGGAAGAGATTCCAGTCGGCGTTCGACTCGACATAATTCCTGTTCTCAACCCCGACGGCGACGTCCGCGACAGCCGGCAGAACGCCAACGGTGTCGACCTTAATCGCAATATGGACACGAGCCGAGATGGCTGTGTCGAAAACGATTGGCAGACGACGGTATACGGTGCCGGCGGGATCCTCGTGGATACCGGTGGCCCGTATGCTGATTCAGAGCCCGAGAGCCGGGTGATTCGGTCGTACTTGCTCGATGCTGCAGCGGTGATATTCGTCCACTCTGATGCGGGTCTGGTCTTCCCACCGGCCTGCGAAGACCCGGTGTCGATTGCATTTGCACAGGCCTATGCAGCCGGCGCGGGCTACGAATATGCACGGTACTGGGACAAATACCACATCACGGGTGGGATGCATGACTGGGCACGCGGGGTCGATTTGCCGGCCGTTATACCGGAACTGTTGACGGGTGAAGACCCCGAATTCGAGCAGAATCTCAACGGCATGCGGGCGGTCTTTCACAACGCCGATGTCTTGATTCCGGCACCGAGCTTTCGCACCGTCGATGGTGTGACGATGCCCCTGCCCATATGGCGCTTCTGGCGGGCGCACGGAGCCGATATCTTCGGGCCGCCGCTCCAGAGTGCAGCCTTGGTCGACGGGCGTTACATCCAAGAATTCGCCACTGCCCGGGTAGCCTACGACAGCACCACGCTGGTTGATACGGTCACACTGCTCCCGGTCACGAGTGTCGCCGAGCCAGGAAGCCCGGTGGCGGCACTCGACGACGCGGATCGTATCACCAACGCGACAAATCCCTTTGTCGTTCTCGATGCGTTCGCTCGATTCTACCGTCGGGTAGACGGAGAGACCACCCTGGGTATCCCGCTCTCAGATGAGCAGACGGTCGAAGCAGCAGCGCCAGATACCACGGTCCAGCGGTTCGAGTTCGGTGTGCTACGCTATGACAGTGCCGCCAATCGCATCGTGCGCGAACCGGTCGTGTGGCAGGAAGCGGCGCGTACCGCACTGAGCGAATCTCCGTTGCAGTTCCAGATACGGTGAATCATATGCAGCGATGGGCAATCTGGTGCCTCGGACTCATAACCCTCTGCTGTGTCGGAGCATTCACTGCGACGACCCGCGAATATCAATGCCTGGCACCGTGGCAACAGCGCCTCACTGACGACGCAGCACTCGATGCCATTGACCAGGGGTTACCGCCCGGCTGGACTGCAGGGGCACCCGGGGTCCGAGTAGGGACGTTCAGTGTGGCGGGTGGGCATTCGGTTCACCTCCTCGGCATCGGTACATGGTTCGGGCTGCCGCCACAACCGGTCAACGGCGGGGCTCATCTGTGTGTCCGCGCGGCCGCGTTGGCGGACAGCACGTCGGCCACGAAAATCCGCACCCGATGGGTATGGACCCTCGCCGACGGCTCGACGCGTAGCCAGGTCGGTCCGTGGCACGCGGTCCGCGCGTGGGGTGGCAGCGCAGATACCAAGCCGTGGAGTACAGTCGTCGACACCACCGTGGCACCGGCGCACGCCAGCCAGGTGGAAGTGCGCTTCGAACCTGCCTCCGACGATCGCCTCTATGTCGATCAGATCAGCGTGCGCACCAGCCACGTGGGCAGCGCTCTACCGATTGTCGATACGCCAGATACCCACGTGCGTATACGGCCGTGGCCAGCTGGCACCAACGCGGCGGTTTCGTTTTCGTATGACTTCGAGTCGGCGATGGGTGGTCTCGTCCATTCGCGGTCTGTCGACGACCCGAATGCAGCGACCGACCCTGTCGTGCGTGCACAGCGGATGCGCGCCGGGCTGTGGCATTCGTTGGACCTGTATGCGCCGCATGGGTATGCAGCAACATACTACGTGAATGGGTATAATTTTCTCGACAGCAACGAGTCGCGGCGGATGTTCATGGGTAATCCGACGTTCGCCTGGGCGACCAAGGCAAATGGGTGGCAGACCGACATGTGGGCGCAACGGCCGTGGTTCAGCGTCGACCCTTATCTCGATGCACGAGCCGGTGCGGACTGGTATTTCGGTGATTTGATTGCGCCACTGGTCGCGGCCGGGCACGACATCCAGAGTCACACCTTTGCGCATTTCTATGGGGGGTATGCCTCGCCGACGGAGTGGCAGGCTGACCTTGCGCAGTGGAACCGTCTCGCTGCCGAGAAGGGTCTCGCACCGGCGCGCTCGCTGGCATTCCCGTGGAGTAGCAGCGCCGGGATGCAGCACGCCAGCTGGGATGTGTTGACGAACGCCGGCATCACCTCGCTGACCCGCACCGCCTGGAACCCCAAACTGCCGCAGTACCACATCGTCGAAGCCGCCGAAGCCCGTTGTGCACCGTTGCCGGCACACGCTACGGTCGTGGTCTGCCCCGATTTCTACCTCACCGTTGCACGGGCAGCGGCTGCCCGACAGGTGGTCGATGATATCCGCACGAAAGACGGCGTGATCGACTTCTGGGCCCACACCGAAGAAGTCACGACGCCCGAGCAGATCGCAGCCTGGCGCTCGGTCGTTGACACGGTCGCCCAGGCTGGCGACATCTGGGTCGCGCCGATGGCCGAGATCGCGGCCCGACAGCAGGCTATCTGGGCGCTCGAGCAGACGGTCACGGTCCGTGCTGGAATGACCTACCTGGTGCTTCACAACCCGACGGACGCTGCCATTCAGCACGTCGCGCTCGCACCACTCGCCGGGTGGAGAATCGCCGATTCCCCAACGACAGGGTACGATATCCCTGCACACGGCGAAGTCGTCATTCGCCTCGACCCCGAGTAGCTCCCACGCAACGAAGCAGAGATGTGAGGCGGGTTTGGCACAGCATTCTGTGATCCAACGGCTAATGGTCTGGTTGACGGTAGGCATGTTGATTGCCTGCGGTAGCACCCCGACGCCTGCGCCCGTCGTCCCCACGCTCGACGCCGGGGGGCTGATTCCTACCCCCGCTGTACCTGGTTCGTCTGATTCTCAGCTTGCCTCGTTGGGGAACTTCCCGCGGATCGACGAGGTCGAATTCGGCGTGGTCGAACATCTCTACTACACCGACCGGAATCGGGTACTGACGTTGACCGAGATCGCTGGGTTCGACTGGATCCGACAGCAGATCCACTGGAAAGACATCGAAGCGTCGCCGGGGGTCTACTACTGGGACGAAGTCGACCGTATCATCGCGGACACGTCCGCCTTCGATGTAAAAATCATGATCAGCGTCGTCCAGGCTCCTGATTTCTATGAGAAAAACCACGGGATCCCGAGTGATCCTCGCCCGTTCGGTGCGTTCGTCGAAAACATGATCCAGCGGTATGGTGGCCTGATCACCGCCGTCGAAGTCTGGAACGAACCGAACCTCGCGGTCGAAAACGGAGGTTCCGTCGACGACGAGGCAGTAGCCCACTATGCCGAGATGCTGATGGAAGCCTATCGGCGTATCAAAGCGGTCCGTGCATACACCTACGTCATCGCGGCCGCACCGTCGTCGACGGGTGTCGACGACGTCAATTTGGCGATGAACGACACGAAATTCCTCACGAAGCTCTACGCATACAAAGGTGGTGCCGTCAAAGATTTTTTCGACGCCCAGGGTGTACACCCCGGTGCAGCGGCGAATCCACCCGACACGATGTACCCCGACAAAATGGGCAACCCCATCGGCTGGAACGATCACCCGACCCATTATTTTCGCCATGTCGAAAATGTCCGCAAGACCATGGTCGACAGCGGCCTCGCAGAAAAACAAATCTGGCTCACCGAGTACGGCTGGGCCACTGCCAACACCAGCCCGGGCTACGAGTACGGCAACGAAGTCACCATGGAAGAACAAGCACAGTACATCGGCGATGCGACCGAGATGGTCTACCGAACATACCGTGACGAAGTGGGGCGTTCGTGGATCGGAGTGATGTTTCTCTGGAATATGAATTTTGCGGTGTTGTGGGGGGAACAGGGCAATCCGCTGCACGAACAGGCAGCATACGGCATTTTGAACCCGGATTGGAGCCCGCGGCCGGCGTTTATCGCGCTGCAAGGGATTCACATGCGCATCAAAGAAGAACAAGGGAAGCAATGAA
>JBJOJU010000324.1:0-7670 GCA_046046485.1 Chloroflexota bacterium
CAAGTCGATACACACCGGCACTTCCATGTCGAGCGGCTGCCCGATTTCGAAGTGGGTGTTGTCTTCGCTGCCGAAGACCCGCGTGAAGTCGTCGGCATTGGCGGTGTAGACCGGGGCATAGTGTGCCGGGATGGTTTTCACCGGCAACATCCCGTCGCTCCCGTGGGGCAACATCAACGACGGCTTGAGTTCGATGGTGGCGTACGTCGTCGTACCGGCGTAGACCGCCTGCAGAAACGGGTCGTCGACGGGCGGGTCATCCAAGACATCGCTGGCACGGGCAGCGAGTTCGACGTCGGTGAGCATGGCGAAAAAATCATGTGCACGGCCCTGGATCAGCACAAACTGACCGGCGCGCATCTGCTCGATGGGGTGGGCTGCGTCGACCCGGGCCACCAGCCCGTCGCGCAACGAGCCACTGACGACGACTCCGATACGCTGGCGTGACTCGTGCATCGCTGCCTCCTCGTGTGTGCGTGGTGTGCAGAGAAAAACGGGGTATGCGTACGCATACCCCGTCTGCGGCCACGGTCAGGCTGGGCGGACCCGCTTCCAGACCCGACCCGGGCGCTTCGCCGGCATCCGAAACGGTCGTGCCACGGGTGCCTGCGGCTGTGTGTCGCGCGGGCGGCTCAATTCCAACGTCGCGTTGTGATACCCGAGTAATCCCATAATATCACTCAGGTGTTGGGCTGGGGTCTCACGCACGACGAGTTCGTCGCCGTCGGCTTCGATGGTGACCCGGCGCATCTCGGGGGTGAGGCAGTGGTGGGCGCCGCCGCGACCCGACAGCATCTGCTGATATGCACCGACACCGAAGAACGCCAGCACCATGCCTTCGCCGCCGTTGGGCAGCAGCAGCGGTGCCTGCCCCGGGCGCGGGTAGAAGTCGTCGGTGTCGCAGGTGTAGCGCCCGGCCAACCGCACCGGGCGTGCCGGCAGGTGCCACTCGTCGAGAGGCAAGATGATGAACTGCTGCCCGGCGACGATGAGGGTGTCGGGCAACGAGACCATCAAGCTGCCGTTGAGGAGGTACCAGTCAGGTGCACCGCCGCGACCCTGCTTGACCGAGCCCACTTGCATGAGATAGACGGTGTGCGAACCGACCGTGTAGCGGCCGAACTCACCGACCAATGCCGGATGGTCGACACCCTGGGCGTCGCAGGCGTCGGCCAATGCGCGCATCAGGTTTGCCAGAAACTGCTGGCAGTCGAAGCGGAAGTCGAGTTCGTAGCTGTCGGTGGGCATCCCACCGCCGAAGTTGAACATCGTCAACGACGGCACCCGCGCTGACAGGGCCGCATAGCGGTCGACCGCGGCACTGAGTTGGACCTTCCAGAGCTGTGCGTCTTCGATCTGACTGCCCACCATCGCGTGGTAGAGCACGATGCGGTACTGCGTCCCCGCGAGCATCGCCACGGCGCTATCGATTTCTTGGTGGGTCAACCCGAAGCGCTCGCCGCCCGGATGGTCGGGGTCGACGTCACCGATATCGAAGCGCACCCGGACCCCGAACTGCATCGGCACATGGCAGTGGCTGCTCAGATACGCCAGTTCGTCGAGGTCGTCGACGATGGGCACCAACCGGTCGTACCCTGCCTCACGCAGCGCCAGTATCGCTTTGCGATACGACAAATCCTTCGAGCCGTTGCAGAACATGTAGCGATCAGCCGGCAACACCCCTTGGCGCCACAACTGGTGGGCGATGATGATGTCGGCCGACGACGACGTTTCGTAGTGTGCACCCGCCTGCAACGCCGTGCGCACCACTTCCTCGGCGAAATTCGCTTTGGTGGCGTAGGCATACACAAAATCACCCTGGTAGCCGACTGCGTGTGCCGCGTGCCGTGCATACCCGAGCATCTGGTGGACTTGCTTGGTAATCAGGGGCAAATACGAAATCTCGAGCGGGGCACCGTACTGCTCGCTCAAGGCGTTCAGGCAGATACGGTCGTCGAGGAAGAGTTGGCCGTCGTGACGGCTGATGAATGCGTTCAGCGAACCTTCGGGTTGGGCACCATAGCGGTGTGCCATGTGTTCGATATAGGTGGGACCGTTCAATTCAGTCGTAGCTCCTTTCACACAGACCGAGAAAACTCACAGTCGCGACGGTTTTGCGGCGAGCAGCTGCTCAGAGTCAACAAAAAACCGTCCATCGCAGCGATGAACGGATGCAGGGCAGACAGTGCGGGTCGTGTCGGTCAGGCAGGCGAGGCATGCCCCAGAACGGGACCGACCACACTCCACCCAAGCAGCACACCGCGCCGCGGCGTGGCATCCATTCGTGTTGGGGTGCGAACGTCCATACAACCTCACATAAGCCGTCCGGAGGACAACCGACGCCATTGTGCGTGTCATCACCGAGTGTGGTGCACTCGCCGGGGGCAAGAATGGTAGCAAACTACCGATGAGTA
Source organism: Chloroflexota bacterium (assembly GCA_046046485.1). GTDB lineage: Bacteria > Chloroflexota > Chloroflexia > Chloroflexales > Roseiflexaceae > UBA965. The sequence goes on from JBJOJU010000324.1 coordinate 2,415, forward strand.
TTGTAGTGCATCAGCATGAAAAGTCAAGTGGAAAAACGGAGGATTTTTGGTGGGTGATTTACGGCATCCCCATGCGCAGAAAATGCTACTACAAAACATCGTTTTTCTGCACGTCGGCACCTACCCTGCACAGTACATTGCCCCGGTGTGAAAACGGTCTCCCAATCACCGCCGAAGACGGGGTATCATGCAGGCAACCACACACCACAGGGAGTCTGCGGATGAGTATCGTCGTCTTCGGAAGTATCAATATGGATCTCGTCGCCCACGCGCCACGCATCGCCAAACCCGGCGAAACCCTCTTTGGCACCGACTTCACCACGGTCCCGGGGGGCAAGGGTGCCAATCAGGCGGTCGCGGTCGCCCGCTTGGGGGGCGACGTGCGCATGGTCGGGGCAGTGGGTGACGATGGGTTCGGTCAAGAGCTCCGCGCCGGCCTCGCCGACGCCGGGGTCGACACCCGCGGAGTCGCCACGAGTGCCGGTGCCTCGGGAGTGGCACTCATCATCCTCGACGCTGCCGGCGAAAACAGCATCACCGTCATCTCGGGGGCCAACATGCGCCTGGGCGACAGCGCCCTGCACCAGCTCGAAACGGCACTCGCCGGCGCGACGCACCTGTTGCTGCAGCTCGAGGTTCCCCTGCCATTGGTGGTGGCGGCTGCCGGAATGGCAGCCGCCCGCGGGGTGACGGTCATCCTCGACCCGGCTCCGGCACCGGCGACGACACTCCCCGATGCCCTCTACCAGGCAGCGACCATCATCACCCCCAACGAGACCGAGACCGCCCTGTTGACGGGCATCGAACCGACCGACGACGAGCGCTGTGCCGCTGCCGCTGCGATCCTCCACCAACGCGGGAGCCGCCACGTCGTCATCAAACGCGGCGGGAGTGGGGTGTTCTGGAGCGCAGCAGGGGTGGGTCGCCACATCGACGGCTACCGCGTGCCAGTCATCGACACCGTCGCGGCGGGGGATTGTTTCAACGGGGCGTGTGCGACCGCACTCGCCCGGGGCGAGACAATCGAGGCCGCACTGCGCTACGCCTGTGCGAGCGCAGCGTTGTCGGTCACCAAATCCGGGGCACAGTCGTCGATGCCCACGGCCGCCGCCGTCGCGGCGTTTCTGCGCGACGGCACGCTGGCGGACTGAGTCAGTGGTCGCTGCGTTCCCACGTCACGGTTTCGTCGGAGCGGATGGTGCCGTCGCGTGTGGTTTTCTGCCAGAACGTCCGCCGTGCCTTGACGCGGGTGCGGTTCGTCGGGCCAGCGGGTTGCGCCGCGTCCCCACGGGTCAGCGCAGTCGTCGCCCGCTGGGTCAACGATTGCTGGACCACCTTGAGGACGACCTGGGCCACCATCACCAGTGCCCCGGTCGCCACCGTCCGTACCAGCGGGTGCGCCAGTTGCTGCTTCACCCGGGCCGGCAACCAGCTCGTCGCCGGCTGGGGCAGGTAGCGCTCGATGGGGGTCCCACAGATGTTGCAGTAGGTCGCGTGGAGTGCTTGGCTCGCTTTGCAATGCGGGCAGATGCGGGTGACAGCGTCGCTCATGATGCCTCCTGCGGGGTGGGTTCGCCTGCCCACCGGGTGACGGGGACGCCCTCGCACAGCAACGGCCCGGTCGTGTCGACTTTGGTACTGATGAACGCAAACCCGATGACGCCGGCGTGCGGGGTCGCTGCGACCCGCGTCACCAGACCCACTGCGGTGCCGTCGGCGAGGGTGAGGGCAGCCGGCGTGGTCACCGCCCGTTCGAGCATCACGCGTTCGAGATTCTTGGCGCGGCGGTTGCGGGCTTGCATGCGGGCGATGATCTCTTGGCCCACATAACACCCCTTCGCCGGGTGGATGATGGCCTCGAGGCCGCTCTCGAGGGGCACATACTCCAGACTGATTTCGCTGCCGAATGCCGGCACCCCGGCTTCGATCTGAAACCGCGACAGCGTCGCCGCGTCGAGCTGCGTAAGCTGTTCACGGGGCAACAGCGCCGCCGGGCTGCCGTCGGCACGTGCCAACGGCTCGAGAATCCGCCACCCGTCGCCGGCCAGTGCGGTGCAGCGGATCAACATGGTCTCGCCCCAGGCGAGACAGCCATCTGCGGCGACGGCGGCGAGATCGAGCCCCGTCTGCGCAGCCAGCCATGCCGTGGCGCCGGTGCCGTAGAGGGCGTATTGGCGATGACTATTGGCTGCCGGCGCGAGTGTGACTGCGTCGTTGAAGAAAATGTTTTTCTTGAGATGGGTATACACCGTCGGCCCTTGACCGGCACTGGTGAACACCCAGACGGCAGTGGCGGTGTGGACGACCTGGAGCACATCGATCGAGCGCCCCTGCGGGGTGGTCAGCACCGTTTCGAGGGCACGGTCGAGCGGGAGGTGCTCGATGTGATTCGTACTCAGGCGGTGCAACAGCGCCCGGGCATTCGAGCCGCTCAAGCGCATGCGGCCATGCGCATTTTCGTCATACCAAACAGGCAAATCAGCGCGCGGCTGTGTCGAGTGTTCCATGGTAAGATACCCTGTATATGCGCATTCCAGAGGCAAGAAAGGCGATTCGGCAATGACAACCGGGACATCGCGTGGGGGTGGCTGGGTCGTGGGGCAGTTCATCATCATGGCCCTGATCCTCGCGGCCGGGTTCAGCCCCGTGGGCCGCTACGATACCCCCGCAGGCCTGCCATATATCGGCTGGTTGCTCGTGGCAGTCGGGCTGTACGTTGCTTGGCGCGGGTTCGCCGATCTGGGCAAAAACTTGACCCCGTTCCCCAAGCCGCTCGACGGCGCCGGGTTGGTGACCACGGGCATCTATGCTATTGTACGGCATCCCATCTACTCCAGTGCGCTGCTCCTCTTTCTGGGCACTGCAGTGCTGCAGAGCAATGCAATCGCTATCGGGTTGACCGGCGTGTTGGCGGTCTGGTTCGAGTTCAAATCACGCCGCGAAGAAGTCTTTTTGCGTGCGACCTTCCCGGCGTACGCGGCATATATGACGCGGGTCAAGAAATTTGTCCCCTTCGTCTATTAGGGAGCACGATGCACATCAGCCCTGGTGCCTTGCACATCCACACACAGCATTCTGACGGCAGCGGCGATATCGCCCAGGTCGCCGCTGCTGCCAAGGCTGCCGGGCTCGAATGGATCATCATCACCGACCACGACACCCTCGAGGGGCGCAACGAACAGGGCTACAACAGCAGCGTCCTGACGATCATCGATCAAGAAATCACACCGTTTCACAACCATTTTTTGGCGTTCAACCTGCACCAGGTCATCAGCAACACCCTGCCGCCCCAACGCTTCATCGACGAGACCTACGACAACGGCGGGTTCGGCGTGATCGCACACCCCGACGAACAGGCGTACAACGACTTCAAGGGGTTGTATCGCTGGGACGACTGGAACATCAACAGCCCGACCAATCTGTCGGGCCGCAGCACGGGCATCGAGCTGTGGAACTTCATGAGTGACTGGGGTGAGCACCTCACCCCCAACAACAAAGAGATCCTCTACGCGTTTCCGCGCCGCGGGCTGCGCGGCCCGACCAAGGCGACCCTCGAATGGTGGGATGCACTCAACATCGCCGGCAAACGGACCTTCGGGGTCTTTGGGGTCGATGCTCACGCCTTTCTGCGCCCATCTCCCTTCGGCCGCTTGCCCGTTTTTTCCTACGAATGGTCGTTTAAAACGCTGGTCAACTATCTCTGGTTGCCCGAAAAACTGCCAGGCAACGTCAACAACGCCCTGCGGATGGTCTATGGCGCGCTCGCCCAAGGGCGCAGCTACATGGTGAATCGGATGGACGGCGCGCTGCCGGCGTTCGAGTTCATCGCCTTCCGCGGTGCAGAGCGCTGGTATGCCGGCGACATCGCCACTCTGCGCGACGGGCCGATCACCATCAAGGCAGATCTCGGCGCCGACGCCGCCATCCGCCTCATCCACAACGGGCAGGTCATTGCCACCGGCAAAAAATCACTCCTGGCGACCGTCAACGGCAGCGGCGTCTACCGCATCGAAGCAGCCAAATACGCCACACCGTGGCTCTTATCCAACCCGATCTACATCACCCGCTGATTCCCGGTAGCGCCGGTACGGGCTGCATCGGCGCTGGGGTCAGCAAAAAGAGCAAGACCAGGAGGGCGAACGCTGCCAGTGCGATCCGGCGCCAGCCGACTCTGGTCACGTCGTCGAACGGGGCTGGGTGGCGCGGGTTGGAGAGCGTCGCGATCAAGCCCCACACCAGCCAGGTGTTGTCGACGAATATCCCCAACAGCAGACAAAACGCGATCGCACCATAGGCCACATACACCGAATTCGCCCCGAAGACCGCGTAGGCGGCGTGACCACCGTCGAGCTGCCCGATGGGCAGCAGGTTGAACATCGTCACCAGCAAGCCGATCCAGGCGGCGAACGCGACGTCGTTGAGCTGGACATCCATACCGTTGTAGGGCAGCATCGTGCCGAATACGAGGAATTTCGCGAGGATGTAGAACGCCGAATTCCCCTCTTGGATGTACCCGGTCGTCGGCGCTGGCCCGACCACCGATTGCGACAACCCGATGAAGAGCAGGGGCACCGCGACGAGCAACCCCGCAAAGGGGCCAGCTAAGCCGACGTCGAGCAGCATGCGACGGTCGCGCATCGGTTCGCGCTGCACGATGACCGCACCCAGCGTACCGGTGAAGCTGAGGGGCGGCGGCAGCGGGATGAAGTAGGGCAAGCTGACCGGCGCGCCGCGCAGTCGGCCAACGACGTAGTGCCCCATCTCGTGGGTGGCCAAGATCCCCAGCAACGTCGCCGCAAAGGGCCAGCCCTGCCAGATCTGGGTGGGATGTGCAAAGACGTCGATGCCGTGGTAGAGCGCTCCGCAGGCGAGACACGACACGATGGTCGCGAGCAACAACACCCCGGCGACGACCCAGTGTGTCGCGGTGCGCGGCGGCACACCGGGGAGAAAGACGACATCGCTGGCGCCGATGACCCCGGTTTTGCGTGATTCGGCGCGCATCCAGATCGTGTAGCCCGCCCGGCGAGCGCGTGCTTGCAGGGCAGCGAAAAAGACGTCACTCGCCTGTTTGGGGGTGATGTTGATGACGTATTGTGTGCCGTCGTTGCGGGTCCAGTGCACCGTGCAGAGGTCAGCACAGAGGGCGTCGATATCAGGTGGGGTCATCGGTTCGGGGTTGGTCGTCATATACTACTCACCATCGTATAAATACCTGACAGTCATCATACACTAGCCTCAAAAAAAGTCTGTCGT
>JBJOJU010000370.1:0-7376 GCA_046046485.1 Chloroflexota bacterium
GACGTCGCCATCGAACTCGATGTGCGCGGCATGCGGGCACTCGACGCCTGTGACCGGGTCGAACGCTACATCGACGACGCCTATCGGGCCGGCTTGCCCTATGTGCGCGTCATCCATGGGAAAGGGCTCGGCGCGCTGCGCCAAGCCCTGCGCGAACGACTCGGGACACACCGCCAAGTCAAATCGATGACCGGCGGCGGTGCAAACGGGGGCGAAGGGGTAACTGTTGTACACTTGAACGAGCATTGACCGGAGAAGTTCCGCCATGTCGCAGACGATAATCACCATCTTGCTCGTCATCGCACTCCTGCTCCCGTTTGTCGGGGCGTTGCTGCTGCGGGTACTCCGGAATATTCTGCCCACCAATGTCGCCGCCGTATTGGGTGCGATCTTGGCTGTATTGGTCGTCGGCGCTGTGCTCAGCTTGTCGAGCATCAACATCGGCAGCTTCCGCATCGGCAATCTGACCTTGCTCCTGCCCGTTGCGTCGTCGGTCAATCGACCCGTCGACACCTCCGTCGAACCCATCAGCAGCGAACCTGTCGACGGCGTGCCCACTGACATCCCCGAAGTGACCATCACTCCAGAGCCGATCCTCATCGAAACACCCCCCACCGATGTGGTGACCCCCACGGTCGAGATCGACCCCAACGTCCCCGTCACCGATACGACGACCCTGACCGACACCACGGTGCTCACCGACACCCTCGACCCCAACGCCACTCCCGAGCCGACCGCAGCCAGCGCCGAGGCGACGGCAGTGCCGGAACCGACTGCTGCCCCAGCCAGTGCCGTCGCAACTGCGACGTTGATCCCCGCCCCCACCGAACCCGTCGGCCTGCGGGTCTATGCGGTCGAAGCCGGTGATTCACTGGGCAGCATCGCCGAAAAATTCAACGTCAGCGTGAAACAAATCATGGCCGTGAATCCGTATCTGCAGAATCCCGACGCACTCCTCGTCGGCCAGGAACTCAACATCCCATGAACGACACACCGATTCGCGTTACCTACCGCACCTCGATCAGTGCCGCGATCGCAGCGGCCCAGCTCTACCAGAGCAGCACCCTCAAACACCGCGTCTATCAGATCATCGCGCTGGGCGTGTTTTCATTCACGCTCTATGAGGCCTATCGCACCGGCTTCACGTCGACCCAGGTGCTGCTCTATGCCATCGCGACCTTGCTGTTCATCGACCCCGTGCCCTTGATCTTGATGGCGGTGACCCGCTTGGGTCAGCCCGATTTGCCTACCACCGCGACCGCCGATGCCACCGGCATCAGTCTGACCACCGGTGACCGCACCGTTACCCACCCCTGGGCGCACTTCACGAGCAGCGTCGAAAACCAACGCTTCTTGCTGCTGGTCATCGCGCCGTGGAACTACGTGGCGATTCCGCGGGCCGTGCTGCACGCGAGCGGGCACGACGCCCAATTGCGCGCGTTGCTGGCGGCCTCACGCACCAGCGCATCATGAAACTCCCGTGGTTGTTCGTCCTCCTACTGTTCCTCGTCCTGCTGGTGTTCTATGCAGCGGGCCAGCGGATTGTGCAACTCAGCCGTGAGAAACCCGTCGCCGCCGCGACCTCCCCAGCGGGGGCTACTGCCGCTCCTGCGACACCCTCCCCTTCCACAGCCGAGACCGCTGCACCCAGCAGCACAACGGCACCGACGTCGCCGTCGGTGCCCGCGACCCGCGTCGCTCCGTCGCCCACTGCCACACCAGAGCCGACACCCGCTGCCATCAGCGGCTATATCGCGTATCGGGTGAAAAGCGGTGAGACGCTGGCCGACATCGCCGCCCAAGCCGGCAGCGACCCCGACCTGATTCGTTCGTACAACCGTTTCACGGGCGACGTCCATCCGCAGCAGCCGCTGATCATCCCGCAGCGCGCGGGCAGCACGGCGACGCTGGCGAGCCAAGCAATCATCGTCGTGCGTGGGACACAGCCCGACGGCGTCGCCCTGACACTCGATGCGGGTGCAAGTGCCGCGCCGACGACGCAGATCCTCGACGCGCTGCGGTCTCGCGGTGTCACGATCACGTTCTTTCTGTCGGGCGATTGGATCGAGAAAAACCCCGAACTCACCCGCCAGATCGTCGCCGACGGCCACGAAATCGGCAATCACAGTGTGAGCCACCCGGATTTTCGCCGTATCAGTGACGCAGAAATCATCGCCGAACTCGATGGGATGGCCGACACGCTCTACCGCGTCGCCGGGGTCCGCCCCGCCCCGTACCTGCGACCACCCTTCGGCTCCTACGACGAACGTGTGCTGCGGGTGGTCATCGGCCACGGCTACCTGCCCATTTTCTGGACTCTCGACAGTCTCGATGCCTTCGGCGAGGTGAAAACCGCCGACTACCTGGTCGAGCGCCTCACCACCACGCTCCCCGCAGAAAAACGCGCGGGCGCGATTCTGCTGGCACACTGCGGCAATCAATCGACCGCCGAAGCCTTGCCGCGGATCCTCGATCGATTCGCCGAACTCGGCGTCGTGGTAACGACACTTTCGCGCGTTCTCTAGCATTCACAGGGGAAAATATTCGTGCAGGTGTAAGACTTTTCGCCACTCGTGACAAATTTCTTTTATAATGCATGCCAACGAAGCATGCACAGGTGAACTATGACGGATGCATACGCCCGACCCGACGAGATGACCAAGGCCTACGAGCCGACCCAGGTCGAAGAACGCCTGTACCAGTGGTGGTCCGAAAAGAAACTCTTCCAACCCGCCACGCAGAGTGATAAATCCCCATTTGTGGTCGCGATGCCCCCACCCAACGTCACCGGCGAGCTCCACATGGGCCACGCGATGTTTGTCACGCTCGAAGACGTGATGACGCGCTGGGCACGCATGTGTGGGCACCCGGCGCTGTGGATCCCGGGGACCGATCACGCCGGGATCGCCACCCAGCTCCAGGTCGAACGAGCCCTCGTGCGCGAGGGGACGTCGCGGGCTGCAATCGGCCGCGAAGCGTTCGAGAAACGCACCTGGGAGTGGAAAGCCGAGTACGGCGGTAAAATCACCCAGCAGCTGCGCCGCATCGGCGCGTCGTGTGACTGGTCGCGCGAACACTTCACCCTCGACCCCGATTTGTCACGGGCAGTGCGCACCGCCTTCAAGAAACTCTACGACGACGGGTTGATCTATCGCGGCACCCGGCTGGTCAATTGGTCCCCCAACCTCCAGACGGCGGTGTCGGACCTCGAGGTCGAATACGAAGACCGCGACGTGCACATGTATCACATCCGCTACCCCCTCGCCGCAGACTGGACCGCGGGTGACTGGGCATCGGGCAACTGGGCACAGGCGGCGACCGAGTACATCACCGTGGCGACGACCCGCCCCGAAACCTTGATGGGCGACGTGGCGGTGGCGGTCAACCCCACCGACGAGCGCTATGCCCACCTCATCGGCCGCTTCCTCGTGCTGCCGGTGGTCAATCGACGCATCCCCATCGTCGCCGACGAACACGCCGACCCGGCCTTCGGCACCGGCGCCGTCAAGATCACCCCCGCGCACGACCACAACGACTATGCCGTTGCCCAGCGCCAAAACCTGCCCATGATCAATATCCTCAATCGGGATGCGACGCTCAATGCCGAAGCCGGTGCCTATGCCGGTATGGAGCGGTTCGCTGCGCGCAAAGCGGTGTTGGCCGACCTCGAAACAGAAGGTCTGTTGGTCGCCACCCTGCCGCACCGCATGTCGGTGGGCATCAGCCAGCGCGGCGGCGAAATCATCGAACCGTTGTTGTCGGAACAGTGGTTCGTCAAAATGCAGCCACTGGCCGATCTGGCGTTGGCGGCGGTGAGAAACGGTGATACCAAGATCGTCCCCGAAAACTTCGAGCGTGTCTATTACCACTGGCTCGAAAACATCCAGGACTGGTGTATTTCGCGCCAGCTCTGGTGGGGCCATCGGATCCCGGTCTGGTACGGCCCCGACGGCCAGATGATCGTGCCCGGCGCCGACGAACCCGATCCGTCGGGCCCGGGGATCACCCAAGACCCCGACGTGCTCGATACGTGGTTTTCATCGGGGCTGTGGCCGTTTTCGACGCTCGGCTGGCCCGATAATACCCCCGACTTCCAGCGCTTCTACCCGACACAGGTGATGGAAACCGGCTACGACATTTTGTTTTTCTGGGTCGCCCGCATGATGATGCTCGGCTGCTACCTGACCGGCCAAGCACCCTTCCACACCATCTACCTGCATGGGCTGGTGCGCGACAAAGACGGCCGCAAAATGTCGAAGACCTACGGCAACGTCGTCAACCCGCTGGACATCATGGCCCAGTTCGGTACCGATGCACTGCGCTACACGCTCGCGACCAGCAGCTCGCCCGGCCAAGACCTCAACCTCAACCCCGAGCGCATCGAAGCCGGCCGCAACTTCGCCAACAAGCTGTGGAACATCACCCGCTTTGTGCTCGGTCGTTTCGGCGACTGGAAGCCCAACCAGACCCATATCGTCACTGGCCACTGCCTGCGTGACTTCTCGTACACCGTCGCCGACCGCTGGATTCTGTCGCGCTACCAACAACTGGTCAACGACGTCGATCGCCTGATGCGCGGCTACAACTACGGCGAAGCCGGTCGCCAGATCCAAGATTTCATCTGGAGCGAATTCGCCGACTGGTACGTCGAGATCGCCAAGGGTCAGCTCGACGGCGACGACCAGCGCCAGCTGCTCACCCGCGAGGTGCTCTTCACGGTCCTCGAAGGGTCGCTACGACTCTTGCACCCGTTCATGCCGTTTGTGACCGAGGAAGCCTGGCAATACCTGACGGGTCGGGTCGCAGCCGGTGCAGACGCGGACGCGCTGATGGTGGCGGCCTACCCCGAACCCGGTGACGCGCTGCGCGACAGCGACGCCGAACAGACCATCGCAACCCTGCGCGAGATCATCATCGGGATCCGCAATATCCGCGCCGAGTACAAAGTCGAGCCGGCGAAGTTCGTCCCCGCGACGATCGTCAGCACGACCGCAGCCCAACTCGAAACGCAACGGGCATTGTTGGCACGCATGGCCCGCCTCGATACCGCCCAGCTCACCATTGTGCCCAGCATCGGCCAACGCCCCAAAGCAGCCGCGACGCTGGTCATCGGCGATATCGAAGTGTTCGTGCCTCTGGCCGGGTTGATTGACCTCGATGCCGAGCGGCAGCGCTTGCGCAGAGATCTCGACGCCGCCGTCGCCGACGCCGAGCGCAAGCGCACACGGCTGAACGATGCGTCGTTTACCGGCAAAGCGCCGGCCGCCGTGGTCCAAAAAGAGCGCGATTTCTTGGCGAACCTCGAGGCACAGATCACCCGCCTCAGCCAGCGCCTCGAAGAATACGCTGCAGACTAACCACACTGCAGCAGAGGAGTCTCGTATGCAACCCAATCGCATTCTGATCACTGGCGGGGCCGGCTTCCTCGGCATCAACCTGGTCCGCTACCTGCTCGCCCGCGGGCACACCGTGGTGTCGTTCGACATTGCGCCGTTCGACTACCCGGAGCGCGCACAGATCACCGAAATCACCGGTGACATCCGCAACCCCGATGCACTTTATGCAGCCATGGACGGGTGCGACATGGTGGTCCACACCGCGGCCGCCCTGCCCCTCTATTCGGAATCTGATATCCGCACCACCGATCTCGACGGGACGCGCAACGTGCTCACGGCTGCGCAACGCCGCGGGATTGCTCGGGTCGTGCATATTTCGTCGACGGCGGTCTATGGGATCCCCGATCACCACCCGCTGTTCGAAAACGACACGCTCGTGGGGGTTGGGCCGTACGGCGAAGCGAAAGTCCAGGCCGAAGAAATCTGCCTCGGCTTCCGTGCCCAGGGCATGATTGTCCCCATTCTGCGCCCCAAGTCGTTCGTCGGCCCCGAGCGCCTGGGCGTCTTCGCCCTGCTCTATGACTGGGCCAAAGACGGGCACGGCTTCCCCATGATCGGCAGCGGCGACAACCGCTACCAGTTTTTGGACGTCGAAGACCTGTGCCAGGCGATCTATCTGTGCGCCACCGGCCCTGCCGAGGTCGTCAACGACACATTCAACGTCGGTGCCAAAGAGTTCACGACCATGCGCGAAGACTATCAGGCGGTGCTCGACGAAGCCGGCTTCGGCAAGAAAATCGTGCCGCTGCCCGCTGCACCGGTCATCTGGACACTGCGCTTCCTCGAGCTGCTCAAACTCTCGCCCCTGTACAAATGGGTCTATGAGACGGCGGTCACCGATTCGTTTGTATCAATCGAAAAAGCACAGACTAAACTGGGCTACCAGCCGCAGTTTTCCAACAAACAGGCACTGATCCGCAACTACCACTGGTATGTCGCGAATCTGCAGACATTCGCCAATGCCAGTGGCGTCTCGCACCGCGTCCCGTGGAAGCAAGGCATCCTGGGTGTGGCGAAACGCTTCTTCTGACCCGTCCCGATGCGTACCCCCGTCGCTCCATGGAAAATCGCCGCCGCGATCGTGATTGGCTTGTCCATCACGGTCACGGCGGCGCTGTTGTCGATCTGGTTTATCCGCACTCCGCTCCAGCCCGGGGTCATCGACCCGCTGCGACTGAATAGCACCGAGTTTCGCGATCGCGGGCTATTCCAGACCGGTCCGACCGACTATACCCTGCGCATCGTCGCCAAAGAATGGGTCTTCGACGCCGGTCAACGCCGCGACGAACCCGTCCGGGTCGTCATACCCGTCGGTTCGACCCTCACCATCGTGGCCACCAGCATGGACACGACCCACGCCCTGGGCATCGATGCCGATACCACCCTCGTCATCACGGCCGGGCGCATCACCCGCCACACACAGACGTACTCGACCCCCGGCTCCTACCCCTTCGTGTGCACCACATACTGTGGTCCCGGCCACCCGCAGATGACCGGGACCATCGTCGTCACACCCTAGTCACCACCACTCACTCGACAATCAATACTTCGAGTTGGCGCGGGCCGTGCACTCCTTCGACCCGGTTGAGCTCGATGTCTGACGTCGCCGACGGCCCCGATATCAACGTCAGTGGCGCACGGCGCTCGTGCACCGCCGGCGCCACCGCCCGCATCGCCGTGGGTACATCGACGACGATCTGGGATGCCTGGACGATGCACAGATGAAAATCCGGCAGCAGTGTAATCACCCGCCGCCCCTGACCCACCCCCGCATCGAGAATAATCGTGCCGGTCTGGGCGATCCCCACCGCAGCCAGGCTGACCACACCGTCGGCTGCTGCGATCTCGGCATAGGTCAACCCAGCATCGCGTACCAACCACTGCTCGCCGACGATGGCGGCGGGGAAGTCGTGGGCGGCAACAAATCGCTGCCCGCGCAACGCCAATCGGCTCGCTACCTGAGCGGCGAGCTCGGCGGGC
>JBJOJU010000377.1:0-6365 GCA_046046485.1 Chloroflexota bacterium
CGTCGTATTGGCGGGTGGGTGGCGGCTCATCCCTGGCCCGTTCGGCACGCGATTGGGCAGCGCGTCGCAGGTCTTTTCGGCGCCGCTCATCCTCCGCGACGAAGCGCAACAGCGCCCCGACGTGTATGCGGCGGTCGAGCGCGCGATGCAGTATCAGGCCGGGCTCGCGATGTGGCAACGGTCACCGTTCACGGGTATCGGGCCGGGCAACTACACGAGTGCTTACCCCGATGTTGCGTATAATGGATGGTGGATTTCACGCGGGCATGCCCACAACGGCTATGTGCAGGTCGCTGCTGAGCAAGGTGCGGTCGGGCTCGTGGCGTATCTCTGGCTCTGGGTGGTTTCGGTCACTCGCGCGTATCGATTGCCACGACACATCCCCGTGTTGCGCTACACCGCGCTGGGTGTCTGTGGCACCGCGGCAGCGGTCGCAGGGCATGAGTGTTTCGAGTACTTGCAGGTGAACTATCTACCGGTCCATGTCGCGGCGGTGATGGGTATGGCTGGCGCGTTGCAACGCCTGGCGGGAGCGGAAGAATGGACATGACCTATCTCGTCACCGGGGGTGCCGGTTTCATTGGCAGTCATCTCGTCGATACGCTGCTGGCACGTGGTGCTCGGGTCGTCGCCTACGATAATTTCAACGACTACTACGACCCCGCCCGCAAGCGGCGCAATCTGGCGCTGGCCGCGACACACCCCAATTTCACCGTCGTCGCGGGCGATTTGCGCGACCGGGATGCGCTGGAGCAGGTCTTTGCCCAACACAAGCCGACCCATGTGGCACATCTCGGTGCCATGGCGGGGCCGCGCTATTCGGTCGCGCATCCGTTTCTCTACGAAGACGTCAATATCCGCGCGACGATGCACGTACTCGATTTGGCGCGTCTCAATGCGGTGCAAGGCATGATCATCGCCTCGACCTCGTCGGTGTACGGAGCGCTTCCGACCCCGTGGGACGAATCGCAGAGCGCGGATCTGCCGCTTTCGCCCTATGCGGCCACCAAACGCGCCGCCGAGTTACTGGCCTACACCTACCACTACCAATACGGTGTTCCGACCCGGGTGCTGCGCTTTTTCACCGTCTATGGCCCGCGTGGGCGCCCCGACATGACCCCCAGCCTCTTCGTCGACGCGATGCGCGTGGGCAAACCGATTACCCTCTTCGACGGCGGTGTGGGGGTCTACCGCGATTGGACCTATGTCGACGACATCGTCGACGGGATCGTCGCAGCACTCCACACTGACATCCCGTTTGGAACGTATAACCTCGGAAATTCGTCTCCTACGGAGCTGCTGGCGTTTGTCCGTCAGCTCGAAGAGATCACCGGGTATCGTGCCATCATCGATACAAAACCGCTGCCTGCGGCTGATCCACCGCGGACCTACGCCAACATCGCCCGTGCGCAGAGCCAACTCGGCTTTGCCCCCAAGACCCCGCTCGCGGTCGGACTGGCCGCTTTTTGGAAATGGTACCGCAGCGAATATGACATCTGAAAACCCAACATCCGAGAACTCGTTTTCCCTCGCTGCATCGTTGCGTCGCCCCCGTACCTGGGTGTCGTTCGGCTTGGCCGTGATGATGATTTATTTCATCTTCAAAAGCCTCGATATCAGCGTCGCCGAGACTATCGCCGAAATGCAGAATGCCAACCCGTGGTACCTCGTGTTGGCGCTGTTTATTTTCTACCTCACCTTCCCGCTGCGGGCACTGCGTTGGCGTCTGCTCCTCGAGCAGTCGCAGATCACCACCCATGCCGATCGTGCGCACTGGGCGTCGCTGCCAGCGCTGATGGAGTACATCTACCTGTCGTGGTTCGTCAACTGCGTGGTACCCGCCAAGTTGGGTGATGTCTACCGCGGCTACTTGCTCAAACACAACGGGAAAACGTCGTTTGCGGCCACCATCGGCACGATATTCGCCGAGCGGCTGCTCGACATGCTCGGATTGTTCACCTTTCTGACCATATCAGGATTTGCGCTCTTCGGCACCCATTTGCCCGAGCAGACGCAGTGGCTGTTCTATGTCGGTGCAGGGTTAGTGGCCGTCATCATCGCGGGGTTGCTCAGTCTACGCTGGTTGGGGCCGTCGTTGCAGCGGTTCATCCCCGAGCGTCTCAAAGCCCGGTACGAGCGTTTTTCGGCATCGGCGCTGACATCGTTCAAGCCCGCCATGCTGCCACGGCTCATCGGCTTGACGATGGTCATCTGGTTGCTCGAAGGCTGCCGATTGTATTTCGTCATCGTGTCCATGAACCTCGACATGCCACTGCCCCTGGTCGTGTTTGTCTCGCTGGCGTCGTCGTTGCTCACGGTGGTGCCCTTCACGCCGGCTGGTCTAGGCTTGGTCGAAGGCGCGGTGACGGCGGTGTTGGTGACGGTCATCAAACTGAGTCGCCCGGTCGCATTGGCCATCACGTTGCTCGACCGGTTGATCAATTTCTGGAGCATCATCGTCTTCGGGTTGATTCTGTACCTCGTCAGCAAGCGTCGATGAGCCCCCGTATCGCCATCGACTACACCGCCGGCGCCTGGCAAGGGGCGGGGATCGGTCGCTATACACGCGAGCTCCTGCGCGAAGTCATCCGTCTGGCGCCGCCCGACTACCGTTTCGTGCTCTTCTATGCCGCTGGGTTCCCCGGGTCGCAGATTCCCTACGCGGCGGATCTCGCCGAGCTCGTCGCGTTGCGCGCGGGCACGCAGACCTACGCCATCCCGCTGCCCGAGCGGCGGTTGACCCAGTTTTGGCACCGGCTGCGGATCCCGTTGCGAGTCGAATGGCTCGTCGGTGATTTCGACCTGCTCCACGCGCCTGATTTTGTGTTGGCACCGACGGCCAAACCCGGCATTGTGACCATCCACGATTTGTCGTACCTGGTGCACCCTGAATGTGCCGTGCCGGGTGTCGCCCAGTATCTGCGCAGCGCGGTGCCGCCGTCGTTGGCACGGGCAGCGGCGATCTTTGCCGATTCGGTGGCCACGGCACGCGATCTCGCGCAGTATTATGCAGTGAAAAGCGACCGCGTCGAGGTCGTCTACGCCGCGGTCGCCCCGCGCTTCCGCCCCATGAGCGCTGTCGAGACCGCACCGGTCGCACAGCGCTACGAGCTCCCAGAGCGGTTTCTGTTGAGCGGCGGCACACTCGAGCCGCGCAAAAACTACGTCCGGCTCTTCGAGGCGTATGCCCGCGCACGGACGCAGACCCCGCTGCCGCCGATGGTCGTGTTTGGCCGACCCGGGTGGCTCTACGAAGACATCCTGGCAGCACCGCAGCGGCTGGGCATCGCCGACCACGTCCGCTTCCTGTCGTTTTTGGATGACAGAGACCTGCCCGCGGTGTATAATTTGGCCAGTGCGTTTGTCTACCCGTCGATCTACGAAGGGTTCGGATTACCGCCTCTCGAAGCCATGGCATGTGGCACGCCCACCGTGGTCTCGAACGCCGCCAGCCTCCCCGAGGTCGTCGGGTCTGCAGCACTGCAGGTCGACCCGACCGATGTCGACGGCCTCGCGGCACGCTTGATCCAGGTCATGACCGACGACGATACCCGCGCGACGCTGCGTACCACCGGGCCAGTGCAGGCACAGTCTTTTTCGTGGACCACCGCTGCCGAAACGGTTTTGCGGCAATATGCACGGCTACTGACGCGCGACGGATAAGGGGTCGGCATGGCACAGCACCAATCGTCTGAAGTGATTCTGGTCCCGGAAGATAACTTCGACCGGGTTGCACTCTTTCTCTCGAAACTCTTTTCCCCGTTGTTCGGCTTTCTGGCCGGCTACGGGATTGCTGTGTTTGCCGCTGACAACCCCCGCAGCGCACTGTGGTGGGCGGGGCTGTCGATGCTGATCCAAATCATGCCGGTGCTGGTGCTCTACCGCTTCCGAATGCGACAGGGTCGCTACAGTGACCCCGACATGTCGCGCCGCAGCGATCGCAACGAGGTCTATGCGCTCGGCGCAGTCTCGATGTTGACAGCAGTCGTGGTCATGCGGTATTATGGCGCGCCATTGGCGATAGTCCAACTCGCGCTGGATTTCTTTTTGATCGGTGCCGTGTGCGGCGTCGTCAATGTGTGGTGGAAGATCAGCATGCACGCCTCAGCCATAGCTGCAGTGGCGACCATTGCAACGATGCAATCGCGCAGCCTGGGGATCGTCTTGTGGTTGACTGCTGCTGCTGTCGCGTGGGCGCGTCTCCATACGCGCAACCATACGCCGGGGCAAGTCGCTGCAGGGACCATCCTGGCGACCGTGGTCGTCTATGCTGTTCATCGGTATATGGTGTAGTAGAGGTGCATTGCACAAGGAGTGAACCGTGGCGAAAGTGAAAATGACCAAAGGCAAGTACAACCACTTGCTGGCCTGCTCGGACAGCAATGGCGTCATTGCTGCCGCAGCCGCCGACCAGCGTGGCTCGTTGCAGAAGGCCATTGCCAAAGCCCGTGGCGAGAACGGCACCGCGACTGCGCAAGATCTGGCCAACTTCAAAATCAGCGTGACCAAGATCCTCACGCAGCACTCTAGTGCGATGTTGATGGACCCCGAGTTCGGTATGGAAGCCATCAAGGCTCGCCAGCCCGGCTCCGGTATCCTCGTTTCGTATGAAAAGACCGGCTACGATGCCAGCGTCAAAGGTCGCTTGCCCGACTTGCTGTCGAACATGAGCGTCAAGCGCATCGTCGAACTGGGCGGCAACGGCGTCAAGATTCTGCTGTACTACAACCCCTTCGACGACAAGGGCATCAACGACATCAAGCATGCCTTCATCGAGCGGGTGGGTGCTGAGTGCGCTGCAAACGACATCCCCTTCTTCCTCGAGCCGTTGGCATACGACGACAACGTCGGCCCCGAGGCCGGCTTCGACTTCGCCAAGGTCAAGCCGAAGTACGTGACCGCCTACATGCAGGAATTCTCGAAGCCGCGCTACGGCGTCGACATCCTCAAGGTCGAAGTGCCCATCAACATGAAGCACGTCGCCGGGACGCGCGCCTTCAAGGGTGAGCAGGCCTACACCCTGGCCGAAGCCAAGGAGCACTTCCGTGCTGCCGGTGCCGCTGCCAGCAAGCCGTTCATCTATCTGAGCGCCGGTGTCAGCGACGAAATCTTCCGCGAGACCCTCGAAGTGGCCGCCGACGCCGGGACGCAGTTCTCGGGCGTGCTGTGTGGCCGCGCCACCTGGCAGGACGCCATCCCGTCCTACGCCAACGAAGGCGTCGCTGCACTCGAGTCGTGGTTGCTCGACCGTGGCTTGACCAATGTCAAGGCCCTCAATGCCGTGCTGGCCAAGGGTGCCAAGCCGTGGTGGGATTTCTACGGCGGCAAGTCGAACATCGAAGTCGTCGATCAGGTCATTTCCTAGTCGTCGCTCCCCGACCACCGGTGCTCGTCAGAGCGCCGGTGGTTTTTTTCTATCGAAAAGCGCACTGAGGCGGTGCGTGGTTGGTGTACAATGGGCTCGTCCCTCGGGTCCATACACAAATACTAAGGAGCGCTCGACAATGACGACGCAGCCGATTCGTTGGGGTATTTTAGGCACTGGCCGGATTGCCGGTATCTTTGCCGAAGGGCTCAAAGCTCAGCACGACGCCAAACTCGTCGCCGTCGGCTCACGGAGCACCGCGTCGGCGCAACGGTTCGCCGACAAATACGCCGTGCCCCGGGTCCACGGCACGTATGCAGATCTGGCGCACGACCCCGAGGTCGATGCCATCTACGTCGCGACGCCCCACACCGGCCACATGGAAGAAACGCTGCGCTGCATCGATGCGGGCAAAGCAGTCCTGTGTGAAAAGCCCTTTGCCATCAACACCAGCCAAGCACAGATCATGATCGACGCTGCCAAGGCCGCAAATGTGCCCTTGATGGAAGCGATGTGGACGCGCTTTCTGCCGGCGGTGCGCAAGGCTGTCGAGCTCATCGAATCCGGCGCAATCGGCGAGCTCCGCATGATCCAGTCCGACTTCGGCTTCCGCACTGGGGTCAACCCCAAAGGTCGCTTGTTCGATCTCGCCTACGGTGGCGGTGGGTTGCTCGACGTCGGTGTCTATTGTGTCTCACTGTCGGTGATGCTGATGGGTGGGGTGCAGGCAGTGGCTAGCTTGGCCGACCTGGGGACAACCGGGGTCGACGAGCAGGCCGCAGCGGTGATGCGCTTCCACGGCGGCAAACTGGCGTACTTCTCGACGGGGGTGCGCACCAGCACGCCCATGGAAGCGACCATCATGGGGACTGACGGTTCGATCCGCATCAATACCCCGTGGTTCGCAGCCAACTCGATCACGGTCACGAGCAACGGCAAAACCGAAACAATCGCCTGCCCGTTCGACGGCAATGGCTACCACTACGAAGCCGCCGAAATC
>JBJOJU010000010.1:0-6968 GCA_046046485.1 Chloroflexota bacterium
CGACCAAGATGTCATCGCATTCGCCCGCGAAGACGGTTCGGCAGTGGTCCAGATTTTCTATATCCGCAACGGCAAACTCATCGGCGCTGAACCCTTTGCACTGCAGAACACCGAAGACGAAGACGACGCCCAACTCCTCGGATCGTTCATCACCCAGTTCTACGACTCGGCAGCCGAGGTCCCGCCCAACATCATCCTCGCCGATCACGTCGAAGAGCCGGTCATCATCGAAAACTGGCTGTCGCAGAAACGCGGGCACAAGGTCGAAATCACCGTTCCCCGCCGGGGCGAAAAGCGCGAACTCGTCGAGATGGCGACCACAAACGCCCAACGTAAGCTTGCCGAGTTGCGTGCCGCCTGGATGGACGGCGAGAAACGCTCGCTGGTCGGCTTGCGAGAACTCGCTGGCCTGCTCAATCTGAGCGAACCCCCCCGCCGTATCGAGTGTTTCGATGTGTCGAACACCCAGGGCACCAACACCGTCGGTGCGATGACGGTCTTCGAAGACGGCGAAGCCAAGAAAGCCCACTACCGGAAATTCCGCATCAAGACGGTCGATGCGCCCAACGACGTCGGTTCGATCCGTGAAATGATCGAACGCCGCTTCAAACGCGCAGCCGCTGCCGCCGGCGAAGACGTTCTCTTGTCGGCGACCGACGAGCCCGACGATAATGCTCCCGAAGCCACCAAGCAGCGCGACCAAGAAGCGTGGTCACTCTTGCCCGATCTGGTCCTCATCGACGGCGGCGTGGGCCAACTCAACGCTGCGGTTGCAGCGCTGACACAGCTGGGGTTTGGGCATTTGCCCATCGCCGGCGTGGTGAAAGGGCCCAATCGTGACCGGTTCGACCTCTTGCTGCCCGGTGCAAAGGAACTCATCGTCCTCGAACGCAACAGCCCGGTATTGGGGTTGGTACAGACCATCGACGAAGAGACCGACCGGTTCGCCAAGAACTACCACCGCACCCTCCGCGCCAAGTCGATGAAGAGCTCGACCCTCGAAGAAATCGCGGGTATCGGACCCAAGCGCCGGCAACTATTGCTCAAGACCTTCGGGTCGCTCGATGCGATCCGGGCTGCGTCGGTCGACGAAATCGCCGCCATCCCCGGGATGACCCGCAAGAGCGCCGAAGAACTCAAATCGCTGCTGTAGCGATTAACAATAAGCAATGAACAATGAGCAGTTGGTGATATAGTCAGTTGTTCGTTCATCGTTCATCGTTCATCGTTCATCGTTCATCGTTCATTGTTCATTGTTCATTGTTCATTGCATAGGAGTCGCTGATGTTCGATGCCACCCAGCTCGCGACGTTGCGAGCGATAATCGATCGGTTCATCCCCAGCGACACGTCGCCGGGCGGGCTCGCAGCCGGCGTCGATGACTACCTGATACGCCTGCTCCAAGGCGACGGAGCCGGGTATCTGGCACGCTACACCGACGCACTCACCGCCGTCGAGCGTGAGGCACACCACCGCCATGCGACGGCTTTTGCCCGCCTCGCTGCCAGTGACGCCGACGCGCTCCTGCACGACCTGTGGGCCAACCAGACCCAGGTCGCCTGGGTGACCGACGCCGCTGCTTTTCTGCGGCTCTGCGCCGAGCAGTGTGCCGAAGGGTTCTATGCCGATCCCCGGCACGGCGCTAATGCAGGCGCGGTGTCGTGGCAGATGTTGGGATTCGAGGAACGCCGATGAAGTACGACGTCATCATCGTAGGAGCGGGGGCCGGCGGCGGTGTGGCAGCAGCGGTTCTGGCCGAGTCGGGTGCACGTGTGCTCCTACTGGAGCGCGGGAGTGCCTACACCTACCAGAACGAAACCACCGATCACCTGCGCAACCACCGTTTGTCGCAGTACGGGCAGAACACCGGCCCCGATAACGGCCACCCGCGGGTCTGGGTCGCCCCCGACGGCACGTCTCATCCCCAGCTGCCGCACCACGGCGGGTACCACAACAACGCCATGGCCGTGGGCAGTTCGACGATGCTCTATGGTGGCCAGGCGTGGCGCTTCATGCCCGACGACTTCCGCATGCAGACGCGCTATGGCCGCCCACAGGGGAGTTCGCTCGCCGACTGGCCGATCAGCTACGACGACCTCGCCCCCTACTACGAAAAAATCGAACACCAGATCGGCGTTGCCGGCGACACTCTCCACAGTGCCGAACGCTGGCCGCGCCGTACGGGCTACCCGATGCCGGCGGTCCCCCGGACCACCCGTGGGCAGATCCTCGCAGACGCGGCCCAGGCGCTCGGCTGGCACACGCTGACACCGCCGCTCCTCATCAACACCGTCCCCTACCAAGATCGACCCGCCTGCAGTCAGTGTGGCTTGTGCGTCGGGTTCGCCTGCCACGTCGATGCCAAAAACGGCACGCACAACACGATGATTCCCCGCGCATTGGCGTCTGGCAACTGCACACTGGTCACCCAGGCGTTCGTTTTGCGCATTCTGATGGCCGATGCCACCACTGCCCGCGGGGTCGAATACGTCACCGCCGACGGGAGCCGGCATACGGCAACGGCTGCCACCGTCATCGTCGCAGCCAGCGCCATCGAGACCCCGCGCTTACTCATGAACTCGGCGACCGAGACGCACCCCAACGGCCTAGGCAATCACTCCGACCAGCTCGGGCGGCACCTCCAGGGCCACGTCTACCCGCGCAGCATCGGCCTGATGCCAGACCCGGTCTACGACGGCGTCGGTCCCGGTGTCAGCATCGGCACCGTCGACTTCAACCACGCCAATCCCGACATCATCGGCGGTGGGCTGTTGGCCGACGAATTCATCACACTCCCGATTATCTTCTGGAAGCGTTTCATGCCTCCCGAAATACCGCGCTGGGGCCAGGCTGCCAAAGACTTCATGCGATATGCTTACCCGCGGTTCATCGACATCACCGGCCCCGTCCAAGAAATCCCCACTCCCGATGCCCGCGTCACCCTCGATCACAACGTCCGCGACCGCTACGGGATGCCGGTCGCCCGTCTGTCGGGCAGCGTCCACCCCGAGACCATCCGCACCGCGGCCTATATGCACGAACGTGCCCGCACGTGGTTGAGCGCTGCCGGCGTCGAACGCCAGTGGGGTGACCCACCCACACCCGGGCTCAGCGCAGGGCAGCACCAGGCCGGCACAGCCCGCATGGGCGACGACCCGGCGACCTCGGTCACCGATCGCAACGGCAAAATCCACGGCATCGACAACCTGTATGTCGCCGACGGCTCGCTCCACGTCACCAACGGTGGCTTTAACCCGGTATTGACCATTATGGCCAACGCCTACCGCATCGCCGAAGGCCTCACCGCCCGCGGTCGCTGATCAGGGCAGACAGAAACCCCGCTGCAGCTACCTGCAGCGGGGTTCTTTTCACTCGATACGACGAGATCTGGTTAGTCCGCTGCCACGGTCGTGGCTTTCGCGGGTTTGAGCTTCGCGAACGACATCACCAGCACGCCGCCGATGATGAGTGGGATCGCGTAGAGCATGTATTTGCTCAGCGGCTCGTTGTTCAACACCGTCCCCAGCAGCACCGCCACCATCGGGTTGACATAGGCAGAGCTGATAGCGAGTGCCGGCCTTACGCGGGGCACCAGGTACGAGTAGGCGGTAAAGCCGACCAATGACCCAAAAATCAGCAGATACCCGAACGCCCACAGCGACGTCGCCGTGACCATCTGGTCCATCGTCTCTCCCGTGACCAACACCGCAGCAAACAACGTCGCCGAAGCCCCCAGCATCTGGGCGCCGCTGGCCATATATGAGTTTGTTGATTGCGGTACTCGGGGAATCAACAGCGTTCCCAGTGCCCAGCCCATGGCAGCCAGCAACAGACACAGGAAACCGATCGGTGCAGCCTGGAGTTGCCCGTCGAAACGCAGCACCACCACGCCCAAGAAGCCGATTATCAGGCCGATGACCTCGCGCCGGTTGGGCCAACTTTTCCACAACCCCCCAAAGACCGCCGCCCAGATGGGCGAACTCGCCAGGATCAGCGCCGTCAACCCGGTGGGAATCTGATAGTTGAGCCCCAACACGACGCCGCCGTTGCCGATTCCCAGCAAGATCATGCCCACGAACATGCCGTTGAGCAGCTCGCGCAGGGTGGGGAAGGCGACCCCGCGGGTACGCATGAAGAGCATCATGATGGCAGCCGCAGCCAGAAACCGCAGCCCGGCAAGGTGCAACGGTGGTATCGACGTCAGCGCGTAGTGCATCCCCAGATAGGTCGACCCCCAGATCGTATAGGTCGACAACAACGCCAATCCGACTTTCATGCGTTCCGACACGGAGGCCTCGCGTTTCGTCTGTGGCTAAAAGGTTTTGCCCATGTGGAACATCTCGCGCAGAAAGAACCCGGTGTGCGAGCGTTCGATGGCGGCGAGCTCCTCTGGTGTGCCCATCCCAATCACCTCACCACCGCCACTTCCCCCTTCGGGACCCATGTCGATGAGCCAGTCGGCCGTCTTGATGACATCGAGGTTGTGTTCGATGACCAGCACCGTGTTGCCCGCCTCGACTAGGCGATGCAAGACCACCAGCAGACGCTGCACATCGGCGAAATGCAGCCCAGTGGTCGGCTCGTCGAGGATGTAAATGGTCCGGCCAGTGTCGATACGTGCGAGTTCGCGCGAGAGTTTCATGCGCTGTGCTTCGCCACCCGAGAGGGTCGTCGCGGCTTGCCCCAGGGCAATGTAATCGAGCCCCACGTCGTGCAACGTGGTCAAAATCCGCGTGATTTTGGGGATATGCGCGAAAAACTCCAGCGCGGTCTGGACGTCCATATCGAGCACGTCGGCGATGGTTTTGCCGCGATATTTGACGGCCAAGGTCTCGCGGTTGTAGCGCTTGCCCTTACAGACGTCACAGCGCACCGACACGTCTGCCAAGAACTGCATGTCGATCATCTGCACGCCCGCGCCTTCACAGGCCTCGCAGCGGCCACCTTTGGTATTGAACGAGAAGCGCCCGACGTCGTAGCCACGGACTTTTGCTTCGGGGCTCTGGGCGAATATATCGCGGATGTGGTCGAACAACTTGACATAGGTCGCCGGGTTCGAACGCGGTGTCCGCCCGATCGGCTGCTGATCGATGTCGATGACTTTGTCGAGATGCTCGAGCCCCTCGATGCGTTCGATGGGGCCAGGTAGCAGACTGGCACGACTGAGTCGATTCGCCAACGTCGGGTAGAGCGTGCCGTTGATCAACGACGATTTGCCCGAGCCCGACACACCGGTCACTGCCACGA
Organism: Chloroflexota bacterium; assembly: GCA_046046485.1. Lineage (GTDB taxonomy): Bacteria > Chloroflexota > Chloroflexia > Chloroflexales > Roseiflexaceae > UBA965. Next base: position 5,248 of record JBJOJU010000010.1, read on the forward strand.
ATGCCCCCAACGGGAACGTGATGCTCACGTCGCGCAGATTGTTCATCTTTGCGCCGTGCATCGACACCCAGGCACCGTTGCCCGGCCGGCGGACCTTGGGCGTCGCGATTTCCATCTTGCCCGACAAGTACTGGCCGGTCAGCGACTCTTTGACTTTGGCGACTTTCGCCGGTGCATCGGCTGCGACGACCTGGCCGCCCTTGACCCCAGCACCCGGGCCGAAGTCAATCAAGAAATCTGCCGCCTGCATCGTCTCGAGGTCGTGTTCGACAACTATGACGCTGTTGCCCAGGTCACGCAACTTAATCAGTGTGTTGAGCAATTTGCGGTTGTCGCGTTGATGCAGCCCGATGCTCGGTTCGTCGAGGATGTACATCACCCCCACCAACCCAGAACCAATCTGCGACGCCAGTCGGATGCGTTGCGCCTCGCCACCCGACAGACTGGGCGCTGCCCGGGCCATCGTCAGATAGTGCAAGCCCACATTGAGCAGGAAGCCCAAGCGGTCTTGGATTTCTTTCAGAATATCGTGCGCGATCGTCACCGCGTTGCCCTCGAGCGGCGTGGTGCGTACCCCCGCCACGACACTCGGGCTGCGGTCTGCAATCGCCATCGCCCAGGCGTGGGCATCGGTGATATTGAGCATGCAGACGTCACTGATCGACCATCCACCGACACGCACCGCCCGCGATTCTGCCCGCAAGCGGGCACGCTGACACACCGGGCAGACCTGCTCCGACATGTATGACGCATAGAACTCACGCGTCATGTCGCTGCCGGTCGTGTTGTAGCGCCGGTTGATTTCGTTGACGATGCCTTCCCACGTGCGCAGGAATTCGCCTTTCGAGCCACTCTCGTCGTTGGCCCAGGTGAACTTGATTTTTTCTTTGCCGCTGCCGTTGAGCAGCACGTCGCGGTGCTTCTCGCTCAGATCCTTCCACGGCGCATCCAAATCGATATTGTAGTGCGCAGCGATGACCACCAGCGACTTGTAGCCCCAGCTGTCTTTCTTTTTGCGCAACTCGCCCCAGTAGGGCACGGCGCCGTCGTGGATCGACAAATCGTGATTGGGCACGAGCAGGTTGATGTCGACGTCCAGCTTCGTCCCCAGCCCCGTGCAGTGCGAACACGCTCCCTGGGGGGAGTTGAACGAAAACATCTGCGGGGTCAGCTCGTTGAACGAAATCCCGCAGGTAGTGCAGGTGTTCGACTCGCTCATGATCCACTCTTTGGTGGCCGCGATGTCGCTCGCCGTGTCGGCCGGGTAATCGACCACCGAGATGATACACGTCCCCTCGCCGGTGCGCACCGCCAATTCGATGGCATCGGTCAACCGGGTCTGGTACGCGTCCCAGGCACTCTGCGCCGACGCACCGGCTTTTCCTTTGCCGGCTGTGCTGCTTGCGCCGTCGTCACGCATCGGCACTGCCAGACGGTCGACGACCACCTCGATGGTGTGGGTGACTTTTTTGTTGAGTTTGATCTCGTTGGCCAACTCGACGATTTCTCCGTCGACTCGTACGCGGGTGAATCCCTCGGCACGTGCCTCGGCGAACACCTCTTTGTACTCGCCTTTGCGCCGTGAGACGAGCGGTGCCAACACCATGTAGCGCGTCCCCGTGGGCAGATCCAGGATCCGGTCGACCATCTGTTCGGGGCTCTGCGAGGCGACTTGCTGCCCACAGACGTGGCAGTGTTGGACGCCGACGCGGCCGTAGAGG
>JBJOJU010000027.1:0-3555 GCA_046046485.1 Chloroflexota bacterium
ACGACAGTGCGGGCGTCCACAACACTGAGTGTCTGACCGACGATGGTTCGAGGCAAGATCCTACATAGGCTGATGGGTCGGGGCGCGGATCGGTCAGCGGTAGGATTCGTATCGAAATGGAGCAGAGAACGCTCCTGGTGGGTTTCGGGTCGAGATTGTGGTTGACTCGTTCTCAGCAGAAACATTATGTCCACACAACTGCGCCAGTCACTCCTGTATTTGATGCGGCAGTTTTTGCATGTCCATCGATAGAAAGCGCTGCTTCAAATGCACGCACGGTGCCAACCGACGAAGTCGAACTGCAACGCGACATACATTATGGACCTCATCATGCAGAGTACCGGCGTGAAATCTCATCCAGTCAGGCTCACGCTCGAAGCGCGAATCAATCAGCGGTGAATATTGATACCGAACAGAAGCACAAAGAACGCTCCTGGCGGCCTGGTGGGCGGAATAGTGATTCATTAGCGCAGCATTGAATATTATGTCCACACGACGGTGCCAGTTTGGTCTGCACGCGATACGGCTGTCTTTCTGCAGATCTATGGCAAGAGTTAACTTGAGATTCAAGTCGGTGACCACCAGCGACGACGAACTCCCATCGACGCACCAGTGGAGCATGACCGGTTCGACCTGTCACACCCGTTTGAGGGCTGAGAGGCCACGTCCGTGTTCTGTGGTTGGACGAACTGACATCCCGAACAAATTGTGCGCCTGCATTTCAGCGCGCCGCGGAGAACGCTCGGCAGAGTTCACGCAGTGTCAATCGTAGAGGGTATGGGTGCCCGATGACGCATGCGTCCCACGCGCGCTGCAACGCAGCGTGTTGTGCAGCACTGATAGTCTCATCCAGATCGACGGTGAGTGACTCGGCGTACGGCGAAGGCGCGTCGAGCGCGCCGGCGAGGAACAGCTCTTGCAGGTGCGGCAGGATCGGTTCGGCGGCGTCAACACCGAGTACCCACACTAGCGGTTGCCCAACAGCCAAGAGATGCCGCTGGAGCTGCCGTCGTGCACTCGTATCTCCCCAGATCTCCGCCGGGCGCTGTCCCGTCGTCCGAGCGGCGGCGGCAACCGCACCCGCGGCAATGCCGATCGCCCACTCGACGGGATGGAGACGATAGGCGCCGTTGCTTAGGTGGGTGGTCGCGATGTTCTTGTTGGCGAGCACGAGATTGACGCAGTCGGGAGGGATGAGTGCACCGAGGGGAATTTGGAAGGGTCGGGTGGGCAAAAATCGAGACGTCGGGTTACCCGGCGCGGGATGCAGGTCGAGCGGGTACCAACCAATCCCGACACTATCGGCGAAGAGTCTCGCACGTGGCCCAGGGTTGGACGTTTCGAGGATATCTTCGGCGATGACGCGGACCAGCCCGGGAGTCCGGCATGATTCGCGGATGTAGGGGGCCATCGACAACCCATCCGACGTCCCCATGACGTCAGGCCGCAGCCGGAGCTCCGGGTACCCGCACCCGCCGTCGTCACGCGGCATCTCGGTCTGCATCCAATACAGGAATGCGAGCGAGAGACGTTTGGCTGCGTCGCGATGGTGTGCGCGTTCTGCAGGGGTCCCGACCAGGATAGACCCGTCGTGGTAGTCGTTGCTGTTCCAGTTGATGAGCGCGATGTCCGGGCGCGAGGGAGTGCACTGACTGCCATCGAGCAGGCGGCGATAGGTCCAGAACGGCGGGAGGCCGGTCGGGCCGTCGCAGAATACGCGGAACGGCCGGGGGTTTCCGTCGTCGCCGTGCAGCGTCAGAGTGAATGGCTGACGGTCGCGCAGTGCTTCGTAGCCGGCCGGCTTGGCGATGCGGTGGGATTCGCCGGGCAGATATTCGACGGCGAAGCCGTAGGTGAAACTCTGCACTTCGTGCGGTGCTGCGACGAGCGGCGCAAGTGCTTCGCCGGTGTCGGCACGAGACTCGGCACCGGTCACATGCGTAAACGCACCGTGTGTGAGGACATCGCCGAGCTCGGAAGCATCGATAACAATGTCAGCGACGGTCCGGTGTTCTCGCCCGGCGGCATCTCGCCAGGCGACCGCACTGATCTGCGCTGGCAGACGGTCGACCCCACACAGCACTGTCTCGCTGACCACAGTACACGGTCGCCGTGCAGCTGCGAACGTCGTTGTCAGCATATCGGTCAAAACCTCGTGCGCGACGCTGGGTAGATAGCACAGCCCGCTGACCCAGGCATTCCCAGGGTTATAGGTGGGCGCTGGTGATACAATCCCATACTGCGCCGCCATCTGCTGACGGATCGCACTGCGGAATTGCGCATACAGACGGTTTGTGCCATATGTTTCGATATAGCGGTGTTCGTCGAGTGCCGAGACACCTTGGCTACTCGCTTGCCCACCGAGCCAACGTTCGTCTGCGAGTAACAACACCGAACACCCGTCCGCTGCGGCTTGGAGCGCGGCGGCCACAGCACTCAGCCCACCACCAACGATGACGATGTCGTAGATTTCCGTTTTCATTTATGTCAATTCAAACCTTGCTACAATACGAAGAAGCAGTTGTGAGGTGGAGGAACCATGCGCACACCGTTTCTGTGTACATTCAATGTGATGAGCCCGGGGACGGGCGACGGCAGTGTCCGGGATTGGGATCATTCGGGTGTCGGTCTCGACCGGTATGCCAACACGGTGTTTCGCTATGGATTTGTGCCCACGTTGTTTGTCTCGGGCGAATGTGCACGTGCCCATGCCCCGATGCTCGACGAATACCGGGAACGAGGAGCCGAAATCGGCTTATTCGTGGCCCCCAGTACCACCCTCGACGCAAAAAAGAGCACCCAGATGGGCAAAATCGCCCGGGAAGAACAGGCACACCATCTCGCGACCGGCATGGCACTGTTCCAGCAGTATCTCGGTTTTCGCCCGACTGCCCTCCGCACGGGGCTCTACTCTGCCAATCACGACACCTACGCGGTCGCCGCTGCTGCGTTTTTCACCCATATCTGCACCCGTCTGCCTGGTGCCGCGTTGCCCGTGATCGGGACGGTCTGGCCCGACGACGCTACAATCGAGGTGCAGCATGGGCTCGTCGATGTACCGGTGACGACGAACCCCGCGGAAAAGTTGTTTAACCGCTTCCCGCTCTATCTCGCCGCGGATGTGGGCAAGACCCCCAGTCATCTGTCACTCATCGAGCGCGGTCGCGAAGCGGGGCATATCTGCATGAGCGGTGGGACAAACGCCGACTACTGGGACATCGACGGTATCAGTCTGGCCAACCTCGAGGCGATCCTACGTACCGTCATGGACGACCCGGGCATCTACGCAGCGACGGTGTCGGAAATCGCAGCGCCGGCGCGCTGAACCCGTAGGTACGCATACCCCATTGCCACGAGCGAGACGACCGAGACGGCACTCGCCCACCAATAACCACCCTTGCTGTTCATCACCAGGAACATCACACACGAACCGGCGAGTGCTGCGACCGGAAGGCGACTCGCCCCGAGGGTACGGGCGCGTATCAGAGCGGAATCGGTCACATACGCGAATGCGATGCCGACCACACACCAGGCGATGAAGTTTTGGGCCGGCAC
>JBJOJU010000044.1:0-7720 GCA_046046485.1 Chloroflexota bacterium
GAAAACTCGACCACGTGCGCATCGTCTTGGACGAAGATGTTGCTGCCAAGGGTGTCAGCAGTGGGTTTGCCGCCTGGCGGATGCCCCACGAGGCGTTGCCCGAACTCGACATGCAGGCGATTTCGCTCTCCACGCAGTTTCTGGGGAAAACGCTGCGCGCCCCGCTCCTCATCAGCTCGATGACGGGCGGCGCCGCCGATGTCACAGCAATCAACACCACGCTCGCCGCCGCCGCCCAACACCTCGGTCTGGCCATGGGTGTGGGGTCACAGCGCGCCGCCATCGGCGACGCTGCCTTGGCCGCGTCGTACCAGGTGCGCCAGATCGCACCCGATATCGCCCTCTTCGCGAATATCGGCGCCGTCCAACTCAACTACGGCTACGGCGTCAGCGAGTGCCTGCGGGCGGTCGAGATGATCGACGCCGATGCGTTGATTTTGCATCTCAACCCGCTCCAAGAGGCGGTACAACCCGAAGGCAACACCGATTTTTCGCAGTTGTTGCCCAAAATCGCCGCGGTGTGCGCCGGGCTGTCGGTGCCGGTCATCGTCAAAGAAGTGGGCAACGGCATCGGGCCGCAGACGGCCCGCCGGCTGGTCGAAGCCGGCGTCGCCGCCATCGACGTCGCGGGCGCCGGGGGCACGAGTTGGTCCGAGGTCGAGCGCTTCCGCCATGCCCGCGGCGGCCGCAGTAGTCAGACCGCCGGTGCGTTCGCCGACTGGGGGATCCCCACCACGCAGGCGATCCGCCAGGTGCGCGCTGCGCTGCCCACCATTCCGTTGATCGCCAGCGGCGGGGTGCGCAGCGGGGTCGACGTCGCCAAGGCCATCGCGCTGGGGGCCGACATCGCTGGCACCGCCAAGCCTGCGTTGATCGCCGCGGCCGACCCGCGCGGCTACGATCACGTCGTCGGCGAACTGCAGGGGTTCATCGACGAGCTGCGGATCGCGATGTTCTGCAGCGGCTGTGCCGATCTGGCTGCGCTGCGGGCACTGCCGCTCGAGCCCCAGCGCGCATGAGCACCACGCACACCCGCCCCCTCGCCGAAATTCTCGGGCGCACGGTCCAACCGGGGATCGCTCCCACCCCGCGGGCGGCGTTCATCCTCGAAAAACCGGCCCGTGACCGCATCGTGCTGCTCGAACCGGCACTGGCGCCGCTCTTTCGCCGCTACGTGGGCAGCGAAGACATCCAGCGCTATGCCTGCGTCCCCAGTAGCAAGTACCTATTGGCGTTGCCCAGTGGCTGGACCAGCACGTCGTGCGGCGCATCTGCCGCGGGGCTCGCTGGTTGGGATGCCATCGCCGATTGCCACCCCGCGCTCGCCCGCCACCTCGCGCTGCCGGTGGCCGATCGCCCCAAAAACGACTCGTTTTGGTGGGAACTCCCCGCCGACACCGTGTTGCCCGGCCGCGACCGTGCGGTCATCACCATGGAGTGGAACCGCACACTGCTCTGGTGCACCCGCACCCCCGTGGGCAGCGTCTCGGCCGCCGAATGGATCGACTGCGACGCCGATTGGGTACTGGGCTACCTCAACGCACTCCCGGTCCAGCGCTACATCCAGGCGGCTCGGGCTGCCAACCCACGCTGGACCCCCGCGCTGCTCGATCAGCTGCCCGTGCCCACCCTGCTGGTCGACGACCCGACGCTGACCGAGCTTGCCGCCCAGAACGCCCGCCTCCACCAGGAGCGGGTGCAGCTGCTGCACGACGGGCTGGCGACGTTGATCCGCAATTTTGCGCCGCTGGGTGCGCAGCCGACCGCGCCGTTGCAGCGTTGGGTCGAGCTCGACTACCCTGCCCTCAACAAAGCACTGGCCAAGGCCTTCCGCAACGACATCCCCATCGCCGTGCAGCCCCAGTGGCAGCAGTGGCACGAGCTGCAACGGCAGCGCTACAGCGAGTTGAGCCAGCAGGTCAGTTTCGTCGACGGTGCGCTGACCAAGGCGGTCACCCGCCAGCTGCCGTTGGAGTGAGTCGATGCACATCAGCCGTCTGGTCCTGCGCGATTTCCGGGCATACCACCGCCTCGACCTCGCGCTCAGCCCCGGTGTGACCCTGTTATATGGGCCTAATGCAGCCGGCAAAACGACGGTCCTCGAGGCGGTGACCGTGTTGGCGCTGAGCAAATCGGCGCGCACCAATACCGACCGTGAACTCATCGCCTGGGACGCCGCACACAACGACCTGACCCCGGCGACGGCGCGGGTCAGTGGCGTCGTCGAGCGCAGCGATCGGACGACACAGCTCGACGTCATCGTCCAAGCGCGTGGCGACGCCGTCGTAGCCGGCAGTAGCGGCGGCACGGCGACCAAGGTTCTCCGGGTCGATGGTCGACCGGTGCGCGCCAGCGATCTCATCGGCTTCGTGCGCATGGTGTTTTTTGCCCCCACCGACCTCGAACTGCTGACCGGTGCCCCCGCCGAACGCCGACGCTGGCTCGACGCCATGCTCTCGCAGCTCGACAGCGCGTACCTGCGCGCCCTCAATCACTACCAGAAAGTCATGACCCAGCGCAACGGGCTGCTGCGGCAGTGGCGCGACCGCGGCGTCCCGCGGCAATTCCGCAGCGAACTCGCCTTTTGGGATGCGCAACTGGCCGAAACGGGCGCCGTAATCATGACCCAACGCCGCGCCGCGCTCGCCGACCTGAGCACCCACGCTGCCGCCCATTACGCCACCATCAGTGCCAGCACCCGGCGACTCCACGCCACCTATGCCCCCAGCATGCAGGCTGAGTGGCACACGAGCAGCGATGCCCAACAAGCACTGCTCGCCGCCCTGCAGCAGAGCCACACCGACGACATCGCCCGCCAACAGACCAGTGTCGGTCCGCACCGCGACGACATATTCGTGCACGACGAAGGGGTCGACCTCGGTGCGTATGGCTCGCGTGGGCAGCAACGCAGCAGTGTGCTCGCCCTCAAACTCGCCGAGGTGGCGGTGATGCACGCCCGCAGCGGCGAGCGCCCCGTGCTCCTGCTCGACGACGTCTTGTCAGAGCTCGATGCTGTGCGCCGCACGCATGTCACCGAACTCGTCGCCCAGCCGGGGCAACAATCGATCTTGACAGCCACCGGCGTCGCCGAGTTCACCCCTGCGTTTTTGGCGCAGGCCCAGGTGCTGCGGGTCGACCACGGTCACATCGCAACCCTCGACTGACGGCGGTCACACGTCGTCGCGCTGCAACCAGCCTTTCCAGCGAAAAAAGAGCAGCACCACGATACTCGCCAGCCCCATCAGACCCAGCGCCAGTGGGTAGCCGTATTGCCATTCCAGCTCCGGCATGTGGGCGAAATTCATGCCATAGATCCCCGCGATGAGCGCATTCACCATCAAAATAACCGACGCGATTGTCAAGACTTTCATCACATTGTTCAGGCGATTCGACTGCACCGACAAGTGCACATCGAGGATCGATGCCAGCATGTCGCGGTGGAGGTCGATGGCATCGACCGTGCGCAAGACGTGGTCGTAGACGTCTTGGATGTTCATCAGGGTGGCCCGATCGAGCGGGAGCAGGTCGCCCCGCAACAGGGCGTTGAGCGCTTCGCGGGCCGGTGCCACCGAGCGACGCAGCTCCAACAGTGTGCGTTTCAGGTGCAGCACCGTGCGCAGGTCGTTGGCGTTCGAGCCCATCAAGACCGCCAATTCGACGTTTTCGACATAGTCGCCGATGTCGTCCATCAGGGGGAAGTAGCTGTCGACGATGGTGTCGAGCACCAGATGGAGCACGGCGCCGTTTTTCAACTGCGCCTCGCCCCCCCGCAGCAGCCACTGGGCATAGGCACCCCGCACGAGCGCGATGTCGCCGTGGTGGATGGTATAGAGCTTCTGCGGCGTCACAAAAATATACACCGGGGTCGCGACCAGCTCGGCAAGCTCGGTATCGGCGAACGAAAAGACATAGAACACGAAAAAGACGCCTTCGTCGTAGCGTTCGATTTTGGTGCGCTGTCCGCCGTGGACGATGTCGTCGACGACGAGTGGGTTGAGCCCCAGTGCTTCGAGGTCGGCGCGGTTGGGTGTGGTCAGATCCTGCCAGTAGCGCTGGTCTGAGAGGGCATCAGGATGCTGCATACGCACCGCGCTTTCTGCACATGGTACAATTCGACGGACAAAAAAAGGGAGTACTGCGCCATGAGTCACTACGAATACGCCACCCCCGAAAACTTTCTCGGCCTCGAGGGGGAGTGTGCGACCTACGACGGCGCGCAGGTGGTGGTGTTGCCCATACCGTACGAAGCGACGGTGAGTTTCGGCCAGGGTGCCCGCAGTGGTCCACGGGCCATCATCAACGCGTCGCGTCAAGTCGAATTATACGACCGTGAGTTCGACCGCGAGATGGCCTACGAATACGGCGTCCACACGCTGCCGGCGCTGGCACCCCACGCCGCCGGCCCCGCAGCCATGGTCGACGCGATCCACGCCTGTGCACGCGAACACCTGGCCGCCGGCAAGGTACTGGTCGGTCTGGGCGGCGAACACAGCATCTCGTCGGGTTTCGCCCGCGCCATTGCCGACACCCACGGCGAATTCGTGTTGGTGCAGATCGACGCCCACAGCGACCTGCGCGACAGCTACGACGGCTCGCCCTACAGCCACGCCAGCGTCGCGCGCCGTATCGCCGATCTGGGTGCGCCCATTCTGCAATTCGGGATCCGGTCGATCTGCCAAGAAGAGATGGATTACATCCGTGCCACGCCCACCACGACGCGGGTTTGGTTCAACGACGACGTGCATGCCGGTGGGCATCTCGACGAGCTCGTCACGCGCATCAAAGGAAAAAAAGTCTTTCTGACAATCGACGTCGACGGTTTCGACCCAAGTATCATCCCTGCCACGGGCACCCCCGAACCGCACGGGCTCACCTGGGTGCAGGTGCTCGACATCGTGCGCACCGTCTGTGCCCACGGCGACGTGGTGGCGTTCGACTGCGTCGAACTCGCACCGATTCCCGGTGCGCATGCCAGTGATTTCATCACGGCAAAGCTCGTCTACAAAGTCATCAATCACATGATGGCAAAGAACATTTCCTAGACCGCGTGCGTGGGGCGGGCATCGGCTGCAACGCAGCTGGTGCCCGTTTTTTATGGAAAAATACAGGAAAAAACTCTTGACCAAGCCATTAAAAATCCATAGAATAGTTTCATTCTTACTTTTTTCTCATAATATGCGTCTGCGAGGGAGCCATATGGCCCGTTTTTGGCGTTTCACTCCCGCTGCCCACCTCGTCGTGCTCTGCAGCATGCTGTGGTCACTGCTGCCCAGCGGCACAGTGGCCGCGGCGAGCCAAACCGTACACCCCAAGACATTGCCGGCGGCAGCCGTAGGTCGGGCAGTGGGCACGACGAGTGAGTTTTTCTATGGCCAAAACAGCACCGTCGACGGTCGCAGCATCGTGCTCAATTGGGCCGGCAGCGCCGCGCGGATGGGCAGCTATGACGTCTATCGCAGCATCGACGGCAGCGGGGCAGCACTCGCCGGCAGTACCACGGTGGCCGCCGATGCCAGTGCCTTCCAGGCGGCGATGCGCAGTGCTCCCGACGAACTCGCTGCCCTCCAGCAGCTGTTTAGCCCGACCGGGTTGTACACCGACACTGTCTCGGTTGCCAGTGTCTATGCGGCCATCAGCAGTGTCAATGACTTGCTCGACGCGCCCAGTCGCACCGTGACCGAGACCAACACCATCAATCTCACCCGGGCGGCGTTGCAGCGAATGCCACAGTTGGCCCATACCGTCGGGTTGGCATTCGACGACACCGTGTCGCGCTCACCGCGCGGTGTCGTGCTCTATTCCATCCGCAAAGCAGGGACCGCGGTCGAGATCGGTACGATCTTGGTACGCCCCGATGGGTTGACGACCTCCATCCCGACGCCCACCGGGCTGCGCGAAGCAGGGGTCTACGACGGCCCCGCCGACGTCGGCATCATCGGCAGTCGGCGAGCTGTAACGATGCCCGAACGCTTCGACAGCGCGGTGATGCAGCACGAGGTCGCCAACGATGGAAACGTCTCTCTGACCTGGACCAAAGGCGCCATCAGCGACGGGCGGATGGTGCGCGGGTATCACGTCTACCGCGCGGCGACGGGGAGCACCAGTTGGGAACGCCTCACCGACTCGCCCGTGGTCATCGGTGCCGGCCAACCGTCAGCCCCGTCGACCCTGACGGTACCGGGGAGTCGCATCGTCGTCCCAGCGTACTACGACGAGCCGTTTTTCTACACCGACGACCGGCTGACGAGCCCGAGTGAGTACCGGGCGTGGCAGTACAAAGTCTGCCCCATCGACATCGCCGACAAGGAAGGTACCTGTTCGGCGACCATCACGGCCGTCAAGCGCGACCTCATCCCGCCGACCCAGGTCGATACGTTCACCGCCGAAACCGCCTACCCCAGTACACCGTCGGGCACTGCCAAGCTCGTGTTGCGCTGGCAGTACACCGACCTCGACCGCAGCGGTGCCGGAGCGGCGCCGACGTTCTATGTGACCCGGGCAATCACCACCGGGCTGAAGCTCGCCGACTGGACCCCCGTGGCCACTGTCACCGCACCCCGCAAAGGCACCGTGTCGGTCACGACCGACACACCGGCGACTAACGTGCCCTACTGGTACCGCATCCAGGTGCGCGACAACGCCGGTAACTGGTCGGCTGCCAGTCGGCCTATCCGCGGCGCGATCTTCGACCGTACGCCGCCCGCGGCACCGCTCATCGCCAACGAAAACAAACGCGGCTGTCTGAGTGCTTTGCCCCCGCGCTTGGTCCCGCCCGCCGAAGTCCGTCAGGTCGTCTTGTATCGACGCATCGGCAGCGGCACCTGGGTGCTCGTGAAACGCTTCCGCCCGACCGGCAAGGTTGGGGCAGCGGTGACCCTCGCCGATCCGTATGTGCCGCCCCAGACCAACACCCCTGTCGACTACCGGGTCGAGTACCAAGACGCCAACGGCAACGTCAGCACGCCGACGTTCTTTTGTGTGCGCCGCGGCTCGCCCAACGGCGTGGCGACCCCACGATTCGACGTCACGGTCAGCACCACCGAAAAACGGACCACCCAGGCGACCGTCGATTTCGGCGGCACCTCCGACACCGTCTCGCGCACAGTGCGGATCGAGCGCCCGACGAGTCTCGGCCCCACCTCGGTCGTGTCGACCACCGTGGCAGGCGATCAATCGACGTTCGTCTTTCCGATCGAAATGGGCGAATCGCTGCGCGTCGGCGCAGCGGCGAAAGCCCTCACGGTGACCACCGACATCTCGGCGACGCTCAACAGTACGTGGATCCGCAACGTCAACAATTTTCTCGACCTCGATATCACCCCCAAGGGGACGAACTTCCTCGACGCGCCGCGCAACATGACGGCGTTGGGCACGGTGAATGTCAATTGGGCGAGCAGTAACGACGAGAATTGTTCTGACAAAGGATTCCCGCCCAAGAAAGTCTGTCTGTGGATCTCGGCGGTGGGCTATGGCAAAACCGAACAGCCGCCGTTGGCAGCGGTGTTCCGCCGACTGCTCCCGGCGGCGGTGGGCTACACGGCGGCCGAAGTCCCCTGGCTGCAGGTCACCCCGATCACAGCCTGGCGCAAATCGCGCGACAACACCCGCTGGTACCTCGAAGACACGACCCTCCTCGACCCCACCCGGGCCTACGAATACGTGGTCATCGGCCACAGCGCCCGCTCGTACGAGGCAATCGGGTACTACACGACCGCCACCC
>JBJOJU010000090.1:0-3821 GCA_046046485.1 Chloroflexota bacterium
GTCTATAGGCAGGGATTACGGCTTAAGTATCGACAAAAGCCGGTCTGTGGCGTCGACTGTCTGGGTACTCGCAGGCAGTATAGGGTATTTCCATGGCCTCGGGCAAGATGAAAAGATATCAGTGAGATGACAGAAACAGTGTAATTGTTTAAATAAATCGCATCAGACAGCGCTGTCAGTCGGTTCGATCGGTGCCGGGGTTGGTCGCTGCCGGCGCTGGGTGTGCCGCCGACTGGGCAGTGGAGCAGGATCGATCCAGCCCATCCCAGTCAAGAATTCGCGATCTGCACGGTCGAGCTGTGCCGCAGCGAGGAGCTCGGGTCGGCGCTGGTAGGTGCGGGCGAGACGCTGGCGGCGGCGCCATTGCGCGATGGCAGCATGGTTGCCGCTGCGCAGAACCGCTGGGACCTCGTGGCCGTTCCATTCGGCCGGCCGGGTGTAATGCGGGTACTCAAGCAGACTGTCGCTGTGCGATTCTTCGGCGAGTGACTCGGCGCTGATGACCCCGTCGAGCAGCCGGGCGACGGCGTCGATGACGACCAGGGCCGCCAATTCGCCGCCGGTCAGGACATAATCGCCGATCGACAACTCGCGGTGAACATAGTACTGCCGGACCCGCTCGTCGATTCCCTCATAGTGCCCGCAGATCAGCATCAATCGCGGCAGGCTGGCCAGCTCGTGAGCAATCGACTGGTTCAGCGTCGCTCCGTCGGGAGTGAGGAAAACCACGTGGGCCGGCTCGGATTCTCGGTCGACGTGCTCGATGGCAGCGGCGAGTGGTGCGATTTTCATCACCATGCCGGCGCCTCCCCCAAACGGGGTGTCGTCGCAGGTGCGGTGTCTAACGGTGGCATAGTCACGGATATCGTGGATATGCGTCGTGAGCAGCCCCGCAGCCTGCGCGCGCTTGAGGATGCTCTCGTCGAGCGGCCCGCGGAGCATCCCCGGGAACAAAGTCAGCACATCCACGCGCATCGGTATCTCCTCGTCGTTCGCACGACAATTCCCTCTTGCCACCGCGACCATTTTCTCGTACAATTGACATCTAGCACATTCGTGCTACTCCCCGACACCATCCGTATTGTACACGAGGCACCGTCCTCAGCTGGACCAGAGAGGCAGACATGAGCACACTGACTATTGGTGAACTCGCGCCGACGTTTACGCTCCTCGACGACAGCGGCGCCACGGTCGATTTAGCCGCGCTGCGTGGGCAAACGGTGATTCTCTACTTCTACCCCAAAGACGACACCCCTGGGTGTACGACGCAGGCATGCGGGTTCCGTGATCGCACGCCCGAGCTGCAGACGGTCAATGCTGTCGTCTACGGGATCAGCCCTGACTCGGTCGCCTCACACGCCAAATTCAAGAAAAAGTTCGACCTGCCCTTCCCCCTGCTGGCCGACACCGACCATGCAGTGTGCGAGGCATATGGCGTCTGGAACGAAAAGAGCATGTACGGCAAAAAGTACATGGGCGTGACCCGGAGCCACGTCGTCATCGGCCCTGACGGGCGTCTGCTCGATGTCCAGATCAAAGTCACCCCCGAAGAGAGCGTCAAACGTGCCGTCGCCACGGCGACCACTGCCCGTTCGTAGCAGCGCAGAGAAAGAGATAACCCATGAGTCAGCGTATCTTGACCGGCGAGAGCACGCGCCGTCTGCGGTGGATTGTCACCCTCCAGGGCGGCCTCGATGCGCTGTTCCGGACCCGGCGGGACGTGCTCATCGCTGGGAGCGTGCCGTGGTTCCTCACACCCGAGAGCACCGTCACGGCGTCGCCCGATGTCTTCGTGGCCTTCGGGGTCGCCCGTGGTGAGCGCACCGCATACCGGCAGTGGGAAGAGCACAATATCGTGCCCCAGGTCGTCTTCGACGTCATCGCACCGGGGATGAGCATGGTCAGTGCGACCCGGCGCTTGAAGTTCTACGAGCGGGCCGGCGTCGAAGAGTACTACATGTACGACCCCGATGCCGGCGAGGCGATCGGGTGGGTCCACAACGGGGTCGCGTTCGACGAAGTCCCCGCGATTTCTGGGTGGGTCAGCCCGCGCTTGCAGATCCGCTTCGAGCTCGAAAACGGCGAACTGGTCTTGGCGATGCCCAATGGCGAGCGCTTCCGCAGTTACGTCGAACTCGCCGAACTCGCCGAGCGCGACAACGAACGCGCCCGGCAGGAACACGAACGCGCCGAACAAGAGCGCGCACGGGCCGATTACCACGCCGCCCGCGAAAAGATGCTCATCGCCCGCCTGCGTGCGCTGGGCTTCAACCCCGACGACGTCACCGCCGATAATTTCGCCGAGAGTATCGACACCAGCGAGACCCAATCAGAGGGCTAATACCCTCTGACGACGCGCAGCGCGCAAACATCGCCCCCGTTTCATTGTGAAACGGGGGCGATGTTTGTGGGGACTTATTGCTTGCCCGTGCGCAACTCCGGGATGCGTGAAGCGACCGGCCGGAAGGTCAGCGCACTCTCGATCGCGGCTGCTTCGATCAAGAAACCGCCGGTGCTCACGTGGAGCGCGATGCCCTGCTCCCGCGCCCAGACGCAGACATCATGCGGTCGGATGCGGAGCCGCCGTGCCGCTTGTTCGACCGGAATGAGCGTATGCCGATACAGAGTATGGTGGATCACCGCGCTGAGTCCGGGCCATTCGGGTGTAGGGTTCATTGGCGTGCTCCTTCATCCACTCGTAGACCGTCTGCCGATGGCAGCGCCACAACAACACACTCCCGAAGCAGACCCCAGGCAAAGCGCCGGCACTGCGCAACTGCACCAGCCAAGCGAAGGGGACCGCACAGTAGTCGGCGACGTCGCCCAATGTCATCACCTCGGGCAGGCGCTCGACCCCGCCCGTCTGTTCGATGTGGATCAGACCCTCGCAATAGTAGTCGCGCATCGCTGCTGCCATGTGGACCTCCTCTGTGGTTGCTCCGGGGATGATGACAGAATAATGACAATTTGTAGTACTGTACATCCCCCGTTGCCTCGGAATATTTCCCCCGTCGCTTGCCCCCACGCAACTGGCTCGTGTGTGAGAAAAGTCATGCAGCAGATTTATATTTCGCATGATTGCAATGTGAAAAAATGACTATCACCGCCTGTGCTTTGTTAGGCATTATCAGGCCGACGCCGCTGCGTGAACCACTGCAGCGCCGCGACATCAACCGGGTGAGCGGGGGATGTCGGAGCCCATTGTGCATGGGGATTTTTCATGGCCGCCATGCACACTCTGTGTGCTGCCACACCGACGTCGGCCGCGTCAGCGGGAGATGCGTCGGTCACGGAAGCTCCGTCATTGCCCGGGAGATGCAGCCAGGGCAGCCCCGCTGCCGGTCGAGTGGCCGTGCGCGGGGCTGTTTTCGCACGATGCCGAGAAGACACTGCTGCTGCTCACCAGCCGATCGTCGCGACCGCGTCAGCGGGTGGTGTGTCGGAAGGGTCGTGTGTCGATGTCGAGGGGAACGCAGACAGGGCAGCGCCACCGTACGGTCACCTGACCGGCGGTGGCGCTGTTTTCGCCGTACTGGTGACCGAGACTACATCACCGAGCCGTCGTCGTGGTCGTCTTCGTCGCCGTGTGCGGTCAAGATCATCAGGCCGTTGTCGTGGGGCATCATCGACATGGCGCGGGTGCGGGGGGCGCCGCGGAGCTCGGGGGTGTTGGCCGCGCAGCGGGTGCCGAACTTCGGTTGGGCGAAGGGCATGTGCGTGGTCCCGCGCGCCAGGATGTGGAGGTAGTTGGCCAGCTCGCCTTCCCACGGCTGCCCGTGGTTCCACGCCACGGCCGAGCGGGCGTTGCAGTAGTGGGCGAC
>JBJOJU010000145.1:0-3098 GCA_046046485.1 Chloroflexota bacterium
GAGGCTCGCCTCACACGCCAGCCCATATCGGTAGCCACTCCCCAAGAAAAAGAACTGCTGGTACGCGGGATTTGCTCCAATGGCCAGACAGTGCTGTTGGTACTTGTCGATGACCGCTTGACCTACAGCCGGCAGGCTGTCGAAGTCGTGTAGATCGCCACCGGTCATCACCCACAACACCGCCAATGCACCCAGGTGCAGTACCGTCAGCGCCCGTGTCTGCGCGACACTCTCCTCTTGGCCCGACGGCAGCACGATGTTGATGTCGCCCAGCCGCGCCAGCGGTCTGTCGGGGTAACAGCTGATGGTGACGATCTGCCCGCGTGGGCAGCTGGTGCGGAACTGCTCAGCTGCACGCAGCACTTCGGTAGTCGCGCCTGACCGGCTCAACAGCACCAACGTCGGCGCGCCGCCGCGGGGCAACGCGGTCTGCGGATTGTTCCACAACTCCGACGCCGGCATGACACTCACGGGCAGGTCACTGCGCTCCTGCGTCAGCCGCCCCATCGCGATCGCCAGATAGTAGGGCGAGCCACAGCCGCTCCAGAGGACATGGGTCGGCTTCGCCAACGCCGGGTGATTGCGGAGGTCTGCCAGCTGCGGCTGCAAGACCTGCAGTGCTGCCTGCCACGCTGTGGGTTGCGAACAGAGTTCCTGCCAGGTGTGGGTGCCCAGTGTCGCCATTAAGCGGCTCCTTTTCCATATAGTGCATGCGTCGAAACGCAGAGAGGAATCACGCCAAAATAACCTGCACACCCACCGCCGATATCGCATCACAGATCACGGGGTCTGCAGCAAAATCGGTCACAAGGGTGTCCACCGCGCTCAGCGGTGCCACAAACGCCGACGCAGAGCGGCCCAGTTTGGTGTGGTCGGCGACGACGATGACCCGTCGCCCCGCGCTCAGAATCGCCCGGTCGGTCATCGTCTCGGGCAGATAGTCGTTGGTCAATCCGTTGAGGACATCGATGCCGCGGATGCCGAAAATAATCTTGTTGATGCGCAGCTCCGACAAACCCTGGATCGCCAGATGCCCGATGAACGACGATTCGCTGGCGCGGAACATCCCGCCCAAGCTGATCAACGTCAGATTGCTCTCGGCCAACGCCAACACCACCGCCAACGAATTGGTCACCACCGTCAGATCCGTGCGCTCACGCAGTGCGTGCGCCACCGCCAGACTGGTCGTGCCGCTGCCGATGAACACCGTGTCGCCGGGGACGATGAGGTCTGCAGCCATCGCGCCGATGCGCTGCTTCTCTTCGCTCTGCCGCGTTGCCCGCTGCACCACCGGCGGCTCGGGCGGGACCTCGCCTTTGGCGATCGCTCCCCCGTGCACCCGCACCACAATCCCGGCGTTGGCCAACACGTCGAGATCGCGCCGCGCCGTCGCCTCGCTGATGCCGAAATGCGCACACAGCTCACTCGTGTTCACGTGGCCGCGCTCGCCGATGAAGCGTTCGAGTTCTCGCATGCGTGGATGTCGCAGTTGTTTCTGCACCGGTCCCCCTTGTGTGCCCACAGTATACGCACTCCCGATGGTTTCTGCAAGATAATGCACGATTGTGGGAAACGTCACAGCATCATACGTGCAAAATCAATCAAATTCAATCAAATTCAATCATCAGAGGTCGGCGACAATGCCGATACCGCCGGTTGTGGCATGCGTGTACGCGAGGTGGGCGACGACGACGTCTTGGGCAGCGTTGCCCACCGATTTGAAGAAGGTAATCGCCTCGGCGTTCGGTCGACCGGTGGCGTCGCCGTTGGCGACAGCACCGATTTCGACGACGTCGTCGGTGCAGATGAAGCCCTGGTCGCGGGCGGCGATGAGCTCGCCGGCTTCGCTCCAGGCGGCGGCGTATTGGTCGACGGCGATGCGGGCACCGCGCAAGACCAGCGGATCTGCTTCGATCATGTCGTGCCGGTACGAGCCGATGCCGTTGATGTGCGTCCCCGGGCGAATCTCGCTGGCGGCAAAGACCGGGGTCGTCGCCGACGTCGCCAGACACACCACGTCGGCTTGGGCGAGGGCACTGCTGCGGTCCGTGGTCGCCCGGAGGGTGACCGCGGGGAATTCTGCTTCGAGACGGGTGACCAAGTCAGCCGCTCGGGTCAACGTCCGATTGACAACGGTGACCTGCGTAATCGGCCGGACGGCACACACCGCGCGGATCTGGCCGGCGGCCTGGGCACCCGCGCCGATGACCACCAGGTGGCTGCTCTCGGGTCGTGCCAGCAGCCGGGTGCCCACGCCCGATGCAGCGCCGGTGCGCAGGATCGTCAGATACGTCCCATCCATCACCGCCAAGGGCGCCCCGGTGGCTGCGTCGACCAACACCACAATGGCATGGATCGTGGGCAGACCGTGCTGCGGGCCGTTATGGGGGAAGACCGAGACGATTTTCATCCCCAGTTGCGCACCGTCGACCAACGCCGGCATGAAAAAGCTGTGCGAATCACGGGCGGTCTGGGCGATGTCGATACGCAGCGGCACGTGGGTGTGCCCGCGGCTGATACTCGCGTATGCGTGTTGGACGGCGTCGACGGCTGCCGGCATGCGTACGGCGCGTTCGATGTCGCTACGGCTCAGAATCGTGATGGCCATAAAACTCCTCGTGACAAATCCCGAAACTGGATTTGCATATCGGTTGTGACAATGGTATAGTAACTGAGGTTTCGCCTCCATCGTCTAGCGGCCTAGGACGACACCCTTTCAAGGTGTAGGTCGCGGGTTCGAATCCCGCTGGAGGTACCATACAAACACCGTGACACACGTCACGGTGTTTTTGTGTTGCGGTGGCCGGCTTCCGCTACAATTGCAGTATTCGCCCTGCTTGGGAGCCGCATGCACGCACCACCTGCCACCTACCTCGTCGAGCCTTGGTTTTGGGCTGGCTCGTACCCTGGGGCGGGTCTGAGCGATCACACCGACAGCCACATCGCTTGGCTGCGCAGTGCCGGCATCGGCTGCATCATCGATCTCTCGAGCCCCGACGACCAACTCCCACCCTACGCCGAGCTCTTGGCAAGCCGTGCACCCGACATCCGCCATTGCCCGTTTCCGATGCGCGACGGTGCCGCACCCTCACCGGCGT
>JBJOJU010000241.1:0-2535 GCA_046046485.1 Chloroflexota bacterium
AAGAGCACGATCCGTTGGTGTTCGGCGAGGTGTTGCACGAGCAACGCGACCGCTTCGGGGAGGCGTGCGTCAGCTCCGTCGCGCAAGAGCGCGTCGGGCTCACCCCCGGCGAGTTCTGGCCAGAGGCGGCGCAGTTCACGCTGCCAGACATCGGCGAGCACCGGGGTCGTCCGCAGTGCATGCCAACGCGGTGCCTGCAGCAGCGTGCGGATCGCCCGGCTGAGGGTGTGGTAGGGCAGCACCTCGTCTCCCGCATAGGCGATGGCGTGCACGATCAGTGCGTTGCTGCGGCGCAGGTATTCTTGGGCGAGCCGTGTCTTGCCGATACCCGGCGGGCCGCTCAACATGACCACCCGCCCGTCCCACGGCAGCCCGTGCAAGATGGTCAGTTCGGCTTGGCGACCGACGAACGCATCCCCCACTGCGACGGGTAGTTGCACGTCGGCCGACACCGCCGGCGCCACGTAGCGATCGGTCACGATGTCGTTGTAGAGTGCGGCCGTCGCCGGCAAGGGGGGTACCCCCAATTGGTCGTCGAGTGCGTGCGAGAGTGCTTCGTAACAGGCAATCGCGGCTGCACGATCGTGCGCCCGCATGTGCAGGCGCATCGCCAGCTGACTGCTCTCTTCGCGGAGGGGTTCGTGGCTGATGGCGATGGTGACCGCCTGGATCGCGCGGTTCACATTCCCGTTGGTCGCCAACCACTGGGCGTGGTGCAACAGCACATCCGCCAGGCGACGATGCCAGCGGGCACGCTCGCTGTCGACCCAGGTTTCTACCGCTTCGATGCCGCCGCTGTCGAGGTCTGCACAGAACGCACCCGGCGGGTTGCTCACCAGTGCGTCGACCACAGCGTCGCCGGGTTGGGCGTGTGCGAGTGCCCGCACATCGACCGCGACCGCCGGATCGAGCGCGATGGTCTGGGTGTCGAGGCTGAGGATCGGCCCGCAGGCCAGTTTGATTTGATGGAGGGCAGTGCGGAGGAGTTGGCGGCTGGATTCGGGCGGCTCGTCTGGCCAAAACAGCGTCGCGATGCGCTCGCGACGGATCGGCTCGCTCAACGCCGCCACAAAAAAAACCAATAAGCGCGCACGGCGGCGCAACGCGATCGGCTGGCCGTCGGGGCCGCGCAGCAGTGCCGTGCCCAATAGTTGGATGCTGACGTCGTTCATGCTGTCGTTCTCGTGCGCGCGCCAGTCACGATCGGGGTGCCAGCTGCTAGAGGTCGTAATTTCGGCGGCGGGCCACTTCTTCTTTGTGTTTCCGGCGCAGCACGTCGCGTTCGGTCGGCTTCAACACCCGCGAGTAGGTATCGAGGATTTTCTCGACCTCTGCGTCGATGTCTTCTTCGATTTTCAAGTCTGCGGTGATGAACTCGACGATGGCTTTGATCCGTGCACCACGGGCAGCTGCAGGCTTCACCCCAGCCGGGTCGCGGTAGCGGACCAAATCGCGAGCGGCGAGCTCGTCGTGGAGTCGTTCGGCGATGCGGAAGATTTTTTCTTCGCTGAGACGCATCTGACACCTCCTCTGGTGCGTTCATTATACATTCATCCCGTTACGCTACTATTACTTAAGCCATTCGACGGAGCACCCACCATGACCCGCATCCCTTCGTCCGAAATCACGCCCGAGCAGCTCTTCTGGCAGCGCCGGCGCATCCTCAAACTACCCATCACCGCTTCCGCCAGCGCCGTCATTGCAGCCTGTGCTGCTCCCGCCGCCCCCACCGCCGCCCCCACTGTCGTCCCCACTCCGATCCCCCTCGCCGGCGCACCCACGACGAACCAACCGACTGACGAACTGCAGAACCCCTTGACCGACGAAGCCACCGTCACCGGCTACAACAACTACTACGAATTCACCACCGACAAAGAACGCGTCGCTGCCGTCGCCCGTGGGTTCGTCGTCGATCCGTGGTCGGTCACGGTCGATGGGATGGTCGCCAAGCCGCAGACCTTCGCGCTCGAAGATCTGCTGCAGCTCCAAGCCAGCGAGCGTGTCTACCGCCTGCGCTGCGTCGAAGGCTGGTCGATGGTCGTACCCTGGTACGGATTCCCGCTGCATGCACTCCTCGCGCAGGTCGAGCCCACCAGCAGCGCGAAATACGTTCGCTTCGAGACCCTGCACGACGTCGACCGTATGCCCGGCCAGTCTGAACCCTGGTACCAGTGGCCCTATGCCGAAGGCCTGCGGCTCGACGAGGCGATGCACGATTTGACGCTCATCGCCACTGGGGTGTATGGGAAAGCACTGCCGCCCCAGAACGGTGCACCGCTCCGGTTGGTCGTCCCCTGGAAGTACGGCTTCAAAAGCATCAAAGCCATCGTCAAAATTACCCTCACCGACGTCCAACCCACCTCACTGTGGATGGCCGCTGCCCCCGACGAATACGGCTTCTACGCCAACGTCAACCCGCGCGTCGACCACCCGCGCTGGTCGCAGGCCGACGAACGGCGTATCGGCGAGAGCGGGCGTCGACGTACCCTGCCCTTCAACGGCTACGGTGACCAGGTCGCGTCGCTGTATACCGGC
>JBJOJU010000287.1:0-3986 GCA_046046485.1 Chloroflexota bacterium
GAACAATGAACAATGAACAATGAACAATGACGTTTTCGTTGATGCCCGACACAGACGCTGCGCGCACGTGTTTTGTTGCAGCGTGCGTTTTTTTGCTTCGGGACGCCTCAGCGCGGAGTGACCATCCCGATCGAACAGGCCCATTCGTACCACCGTTCGATCCAGCGGTCGCAGGGGAGATGACGGGTGAACATCCCGAAGCCGTGACCGCCGCCGGCGTAGGCGTGCACCTCGACGGGCACCCCGGCAGCGAGCCAGGCGGCCTGCATGCGGGCGACCGTGTCGGTGATGAGTACGCCGAATTCGTCGTTATTGGCCAGCGCCATGAACAACGGCGGCGCGCCGGCGTCGATGTCGATGGCTTCGTGCCAAACCGGGTAGATGGGTGCCGCGAAATCGGGGCGGCAATCGGGAGTGTGGAACAACGTCGCCGTGATGGCTACGTGCCCACCCGCCGAAAAACCCATCACGCCCACGCGCCGCGGGTCGATGTGCCAGGCTGCTGCCATGGCGCGTGTGCGGCGGATCGCCTGCTGCACATCGGCACGCATGAGCGGGTCGTGTTCGGCGGCCAGCCGGCGCATCCAGACACGGTCGGTGAGTTTGGCGGTGAATTCGGCTTCGTGCTGTGCCGGGTCGGCCGGTGTGGGGATGAGCCGATACTCGAGCACGATGGCCGCGATCCCCCGGCTGTTGAGCCAGCGGGCGACGTCGTGCCCCTCGTGGTCGACCGCCAATATGTGGTACCCACCGCCGGGGCAGACCACCACGGCGGTGCCGTTGGCATGGGCTGCGTCCGGCAGATAGACCGTGATCCGGGGCACGCGCAGATTGCGCACTTGGCCGAAGCGGTCGCCGTTCTGGGCGGTGCCGTAGTAATAGACTTCGGGCGGGCCGTCGTCGGCGATGGTGCCGGCTGGCCAGAGGGGCTCGACAAACGGCGCTGCAGCGGTCATGGTGATGCACTTTCGTCGGGGGGCTTCGTATTACAATGATACCCGAATCACCGACCGCCACCGACTGGGAGCAGCGTGCATGGAACAGCCGTTTTTGTTGGGTGTGAATTACTGGCCCCGCCGCAAAGCGATGGGCTGGTGGAAGAATTTCGACGCCGGTGAAGTGCGGGGCGAATTCGCCACCATCGCCGATCTGGGTATGACTGTGGTGCGGATTTTTCTGCTGTGGGAAGACTTCCAACCCACTCCCGACAGCGTCGATGCCAAAGCCCTCGCGCATCTGCACACCGTCGCCGATATCGCTGCTGCCCACAACCTCGTGCTCGACGTGACGTTTTTCACCGGGCACATGAGCGGCCCCAATTGGACGCCGTCGTGGCTCTTTGGTCCGCCGGCCGACCCCACCAACGCCTACGACCTGCAGGTGGTCAGCCACAACCAAGTCATCGACACCACCTACCGCAACCCGTACCACGATCCGGTCGCATTGGCCGCCGAACGCCTGCTCTTGACCCGCGTCGTCACCCTGCTGAAAGACCACCCCGGCATCGGTTGGTGGAACCTGGGCAACGAGCCCGATTTGTTCGCCTGGCCCCGTGACCCCCAGGCAGGCGCTGCCTGGGTGCGCGAGATGACGCAGCTCATCAAAGCCATCGACCCGGTCCACCCGGTCACCTGTGGCTTGCACCACGACAGCCTGTTCCGCACCAACAACCTGCGCGTACCCGATGTCTATGCCGAAACCGACCTCGCCGTCATGCACGCCTACCCGATGTACGTGTCGTGGATGAACAACCCACTCGACCCCGACTACGTGCCCTTCACCTGCGCGATGGTGACGGCGCTGAGCGGCAAACCGGCGCTGATGGAAGAATTCGGCGGCTGCACCGCACCGCCAGGCGCACCGTCGCAGGTGTGGAACTGGACCGCCTACGGCAAACCGCGCAGCCAATTCATGGCCAGCGAAGAAGCCCTGGCCGACTACTACGCCGCCGTGCTCCCCAATCTGGTCGACGTCGGTGCCAGCGGCGCGATGCTCTGGTGCTGGGCCGACTATAGCTCCGAATTGTGGAATCAGCCGCCCTGTGACGAAGCCTGGCACGAGCGCTTCTTTGGGATGGTGCGCCCCGACGGCACGCTCAAACCACACGCCGAGGTCATCAAGCGCTTCGCCGCCACCAAACCGACGGTCAAGCCGGCGGTGCGCCCCGTCGAACTAGGAATGTCGGTCGAGGAGTTCTACGCCGATTCGGGCAACCTGATGAAAACGTTGTTCGCCCGATTCGCCGGCGCCGATCGCATCAAATCGTAGCGGCACGATGTGCCGTACCCCCGCGGTGCCGGTGGTATACTGTGCGCAATGCGGTGTCGTTTCCGCGGGGGTTCTTCTTTTCCGCACTGAACGGAGTGATGCATGACCACGTACCGAATGCTGATTCCTGGCCCGGTCGATGTCGACGACGAGGTACTCAAGGTACTCGGGAGCGCCCAAGTACCGCACTACGGTCCGGAATGGGCAGAGATCTACGGCGACGTGGTCACCGATCTCAAGTATTTATTTGGGACCAAGGGCAACGTCTTCCCGATTGTCGGCTCGGGCACGACGGGCCTCGAGGTCGCCATCGGCAGCATGATTGTGCCCGGCAAGCGCATGGCTATCGTGCGCAACGGTTGGTTCGGCGAGCACATGGCCAACATCGCCAAGGCCCGCGGCATCGCGGTGCACTTCATCGAAGGCGAATGGGGCAGGGCGATCAGTGTCGACGTGGTGCGTGCTGCCCTCAAGGAGCATGGTCCGTTCGACGCGTTGGGCTTTGTGTATGCCGAAACATCGACGGGTGCCCTCAACCCGGTGGTCGAATTGGCTGCCTTGGCCAAGGAATTCGGCATCCCCAGCATCGTCGACGCCATCACCGGATTCGCCGGGACGCCTCTCGAAGTCGACGCCTGGGACATCGACATCTGTGTCTCGGCTTCGCAGAAAGCTCTGGCTGCACCGGCAGGGTTGGGTTTCGTGGCGGTCAGCCAAAAAGGCTGGGACTACATGGAAGCACACCCGGTTGGCCCGATCGGCTGGCTCTTTGACCTGCGCGTGCTGCGCGACTACCAAAAGAAGTCGCCCGAGCATCCCCAGCCCGCAACCATGCCCCCGACCTTGGTCAAAGCCGTCCAGACGCGCCTCAAGCAGGTCCTGGCGATGGGCAAGCAGGGCTATGTCGACCACCACTACCGCGCGGCAGCCCGCTTCCGCACGGGCATCACGGCGATGGGCATCAAGTACCTCGTGCCCGATGCCGAAGCCACCCCGCAGGTGACGTCGGTCGTCATCCCCGAGGGCAAAGACATCAACGAGATCAAGAAGGTGATGAAGGAGCGCTACGGCTTCTACACCGCCGGCGGCATCGGACCGTTGGCCACCAAGATCATGCGCGTCGGCCACATGGGCAAAGGCGCCAGCGACACCTACATCGACGACGCCCTCGAGGCATTCGGCGATATCCTGCGCTAGTTCTGCGCTCTGGCGAAAACGGGTCGGCCGCACAGCGGCCGGCCCTTTTCTGTGCACTGGAATGCAGCAGAGAGACATCAGACCACTGCCGACCCAGGCAGCAGCGCAGGGCGGAGCCCTGCGCTTTTCCCCTGACCCGTGCGAAAACGCCCCACGGCGGACAGCTCATACAATGAGTATCGGCGAAATACCCGAATCACATTAGATGAGTAGGAGATTTCGTGGTACGATAGCGGAAACACACTCACCGTCAACACCTCCGTTTGACCGTGCACACGATGGAGTGAGCGCATGACCGAACGTGTCCGAACCTGGAGCGAGCGCGTGACCATCCCCACCTATGGGATTGGAGCGCCGCTGAAGCAACCGCAGTTTCTGCACCAACGCGTCTACCAGGGCAGCAGCGGCGTGGTCTACCCATACCCCGTCATCGACAGCGTCACCGACACGAAAACCGACCAACAGTACACCGCGGTTTTTCTCGAAAATGCCTATCTGAAAATCATGCTCTTGCCGGAGCT
>JBJOJU010000291.1:0-3414 GCA_046046485.1 Chloroflexota bacterium
TATCTGCGACGTGCGATCGGTTTCCCGTACAAATCGGTCGCGTGCGACCGTGACTACGTGCCTCCGTGCGATCATCCGTCACCCTTAACCCCTAACCTTTCACCTGTAACCTTTCACCTTCCTCGATGTGCTCCCGGTGATGCTCGAGCGAACCGCGCACGACATCGAGCAACACATACCCATCGAGCCACGGGCTGCGGTCGGGGTCGCTGTAGTCGGCTGCCGCCAACTCGGTACACAGCGCCAAGATCTCACGGTAGCCGGCCTGCCAGCGGCGAAATCCTTCGGCAGCGCTGCATTGGCCGTGGGTCTGTTGGATCCAAGCATTGATGTCGTCGATGACCGCATGGGTATCGGGGTCGCTGGTAGGCCAGGTCGGGTAGAGCGGCGCATGCCCGTCGCGGCCAGCGCTGAGCCGGGCGCGAGTGATTTGTTGCCAGGCCCACAGATGCGTGTACAACGTCGGATCGACCGCATGCGCTGTCACCCAGCGCTGGTACATCACTCGGAAGCGCAGCAGCACGTCGTCGTACGCGCGCTCGGCTGGGTTTTTATCGAAATGCTCGCTGCTATGCCCCGTCTGCATGCGCAGCACGTCGTCGATCGACGACCCGTTCAGCCACGGGAACGCACTCTGGTCTGCGCGCTGCGTGGCAGGGATGGTACTGGCCAGCCGGATCATTTCGGCGCATTGCTGCTGCCAGTGCGTCTGCGCAGCTGAAGCATCCCAGTCGGGGTGTTGGGCGTCGATGACCGCATTGGTGGCATCGACAAAAGCAGCCATGGGCTCGTACGGGGCGAACGCCCACGCCGGGTAGTGCGGGTCGCATCGCTGCACGGCGGCGGTGATCTGTGCGAGCGCGATGGCATTCCATCCCCAATAGTGCTTCCATTGGCTAGCAGAAAAGCCGGCGGGCAGCGCTTTCTGCTGCAAAAAACGCACATCGTCGGCGAAGGCAGCAATGACAGGGTCGCTGAGGTGCATAGCGGGGTGCTCCACATGATGCGATTCAGCTGCATGCTACAATAGCGCCACCCAGTCTGTACAGCAGTCCCGTCCAGCCACGCAAAGGAGCACGGCATGACGACACTCGACCTCAGCGCCAATTTGGCGCAATATCAGCGCGATGGCTACACCATCGTGCGTGGGCTCTTTTCGCCCAGCGAAGTCACCGACTATGTCTCCCATTTCATGGAGTTGCGCCAGACCGAATCACTCCCCGGCGATTTTGCTGGGGTACCCATCGCGGGCGCCGACCACAACACCCCCGATCCACTCCAGCAGTACCCGCGCATGATCCACATGCACCGCTGGGACGAACAAGCGCTGCGCTGGATGATCGACGACCGCATAAACCAGGTGATGACCACCTTGCTGGGCACGTCGCCCTACGCCGTCCAGACGATGCTCTACTTCAAACCGCCGGGTGCCCGCGGCCAGGCGCTCCACCAAGACCAGTACTACCTGCGCGTCCAACCGGGTACCTGCATGGCTGCGTGGTTGGCACTGGACGACTGCGACGAGGCAAACGGCTGCATGCAGGTCGTGCCCGGCAGCCACGAGTTGCCGTTGTTGTGCACCGTGCCCGCCGACACGACCCAGAGTTTCACCGATGTGATGGTCCCGCTGCCGGAGGGGATGTCGAGCATCCCCGTGATCATGAAGGCCGGCGATATGTTCTTTTTCAATGGCCAAATGATCCACGGGTCGTACCCCAACACGACGAGCGACCGCTTCCGGCGCTCGCTCATCGGGCACTACATCGTCGGCGAAGCCGAAAAAGTCGCCAAATACTACCACCCAGTCTTGCGGATGGACGGCAGCGAAGTCGAGCTGGGTGTCAGCAAATCGGGCGGCGCCTGCGGCGTCTGGGTCGAAGAAGACGGCCAAGCAGTCGTCGAAATGCGCGACCCCAAAGCCAAGATTCTCGCCGAAGACCCGCCGTTGATCGCCTGATTATTCGTTTTCAATGCACGACGAGGTGCCCATGACGACCGATATTGAGCCCGTTTCGCAGTCGAAACTCCACTGGTACCGCGTGCCCATCGACCGTGCGCTACTGGCCGAACTCAACCAACGCAGCGACGCGCTGGGTTTTGTCCAGACGCTGGGGCACCTCGCCATCATCGGTGGCACCGCCGCCCTGTCGTGGTACGCCGCGTATCACTGGAGCTGGCCGTGGCTATTGCTGTGTTTGTGGTTGCACGGCGAGGTGTACGCGTTTTTGCTCAATGCATTCCACGAATTCTGTCACAACACGGTCTTTAAAACCCGAGCCATCAATCGGTTTTTCTTGCTCTTGATTAGTTTTGTGTCGGGCATGAGCCATGTATTCTTTTGGGCCAGCCATCAGGAACATCACAAGTATACGCTGCACCAACCCGACGATATGGAAGTGATTTTGCCCATCGAAATCACCCTCAAGAGCTTTTTACTGACGTCGTTCATCAATCCCCAAGGCTTTGTGACGCGCTATCGTGACTGGGTACTGCTCAGTCTGGGGCAGCTGCAAGGCGAGTGGATGAAAACGCTGTTCCCCGACAACAAACCGGCCCGCCGCGCCGAGCTCGTCAACTGGGCCCGCGTCTTGTTGGTGGGGCACACGGCGATTATCGTGTTAGGCTGGGTGACCGGGTATTGGATGATTCCGGTGTTGATCACCTTTGCACCGTTCTATGGCGGCGTGGCGCTGTTTCTCTGTAACAATACCCAGCACGTCGGGTTGCAAGACGACGTCGAGGATTTCCGCCTGTGCACGCGGACAATCTACCTCAACCCGATTTTTCGCTTTTTGTACTGGCACATGAACTATCATATCGAGCATCATATGTATGCCGGGGTGCCCTGCTACAAGTTGGCGCGGCTGCACGCGGCGATTAAACACGAGCTCCCCCACACGCCCAACGGCCTGCTCGAGACATGGACGACGATTATCCGCATCATGCGGCGCCAAAAAGCCGAACCGGGCTACGAATATGTGCCCGATTTGCCCACGGCGACCCCCGCTTGATCGAGGGAGAAGAACGATGCTGACGGCTTTTAGTATGATCCAAGCCCGCCCCGACGCCATCAAGCGCGTCGCGATGGAGCTGGCGAAACTGCCCAATGTGAGCGAAGTCTACAGCGTGACCGGCGAATGGGACATCATCGCCATTGTCCGCCTCCAAGACTACGAAAAACTGGCCGAAGTCATCCCCGAAAAGATTTCGCTCATCGACGGCATCACCAAAACGAGTACCGTCCTGGCCTTCCGTCGCTTTTCACCCAACGACCTCGAAGCCGCCTGGAGCGTCGGCATCGAGTAAATTATCGATGAACGATGAACGATGAACAGAGAGTCTGTACTCTACACTGCTCATTGTTCATTGTTCATTGTTCATTGTTCATTGTTCATTGTTCATTGTTCATTGTTC